>JAGHCI010000058.1:0-10541 GCA_021160545.1 Candidatus Aerophobota bacterium
AAAGAAAATGGCAAGGACAAAAACCATAAGACATCCGAGTCTCAGTGACAAAATATACGAGATTTTGAAAAACCAAATTATAAATGAAGAACTAAAACCCGGAGAAAGATTGCTTGATGATAAGCTGGCTTCTACATTTGGGGTGAGCAGGACCCCTGTGAGGGAAGCCCTAACTCGCCTTGCAGGTGAAGGTCTCGTGGAAATTGTTCCTCGCAGTGGCGTGTATGTGAAAAAGTTAACTGCAGAAGAAGTTGAAGAAATATATGAGGTGAGGAAGGCTCTGGAAAGTCTTGCTGCAAGAAAAGCAGCACAGCTTATTCCTGCAAGACAGATAAAGCAACTTATCTCTCTTCTGGAAAGGACAAAAGATCTCGTAGAAAAAGGTGATGTTGAAGCTCACATAGAGCTTGATATAAAATTGCATGACCTTGTTATAAAATACTGTGGTAACAGGACACTTGCTTCTATTATGAAAAAACTTTATACCCTTATTCACGTTTTTAGAGTGCGAGTGGGAAAAAGCAAAGATATAGCAAGAAGAGCGACTAAGGAGCATGCTGCTATTATAGAGGCTTTAAGGGGAAAAGACCCTGATAGGGCTGAAGAGGCTATGAAAGAGCATATTGAAAAGTCAAAAAGTTACATATATGTTACGAAAGTCCTTGATTGGGACACTCAAAAGGAGGGATAAGATGTCTTTAAACTTCAGAAGACCCAGAATTGGCTTTGTTTCTTTAACTTTGTCTTTTTTAAAAGGGCAGGAGAAAGCAACAAAAATTGGTAAAGAAATTGTGAGCTATCTTAAAGACAAGTTAGGTGTTGAAGTGGTTGAGTTTCCTGAACTTGTTGCCCAGAGGTCACAGGCTAAGAAAACGTGGATGATGTTTAAAGCAGAAAACGTGGATGGGGTTATTCTCTTTAACGGGACATTTAACACAGGGGAGCTTGTAGCAGAGATTATAAGAAATCTTGATTGTCCCTTTGCCCTGTGGGGACTTGGTGAGCTTTCTCTTGAGACAAAAGATTTCACAGGATCAATGGTAGCTGTAATGGCAGCCTCTGCCATTTTTAAAAATTTTGATAAAAACTTTACTTTTATATACGGTGTTATAGATCAGGAAAGGATAAGAAAGAAGCTGGAGGTTTTTGTAAACACAGTTAGAGCAATTGCTTACCTGAAGGAGGCAACTATAGCTGTTATCGGTATGAGACCCGATGGTTTTCAGATTGCAGGCGCTGATGAACTTGCAATTAAAAAACTCTTTGGAACAGAAATTATCAATATTTCTACCTATACCTTTAGTAAGATGATGAAGCAGATAGAAGATAATGAAGTAAAGCAAGATTTGGAGCGTCAGAAGGAGATTTTTAAAATAAGAGAGGAAGATTTAAAAGATATTGCAGGTATTAGCAGGATGTACCTTACGTTGAAAAAAATCGCACGAGAAAGGGGAATAAAAGCCTATGCACCAGAGTGCTGGCCAGAATTTCGTGATGTTGACAGGACTCCTTTTTGTTCTGTTAATTCTCGCATGGTTGTGGAGGAAAGTGTTATGGCTTCATGTGAGTGTGATATAGATGGTGCACTAACGATGATGCTGGAGCATGCAATTACAGGAGAATCTATTTTCTTTGCTGATTTTGTTAATTTTATTGAAGAGAAAAATGCTCTTTTATTCTGGCATTGTGGGAATGCTCCTTATGACCTCTGTATTTCCAGACCAGAACTTACCCCCATATTCGGTGGACCAGCAGAGGTTTGCTCTTTAAAAGGGGGTACTGTGACAGTTTGCAGACTGAATTCAATAAAAGGAAAGTTTTTCCTTCATGCAGGTGTAGGTGAGGCTATTGAGTCAGAGCCTCTTTTAAAAGGAAGCAACCTTCTTGTAAAGATGAATTGCGGTAACAAAAGATTTGTTGATTCTATGCTTGAGAATGGTATTCCTCATCATAACGCTATATGCTACGGAGATATTACAGAAGAGCTGAGAGAATTTGCAAAGTTTATGAGAATCCCCTGCGTTATATACTCGTAAATTGAACCAGAACTTTTCCTGACTTCCACAGAAATAACTTATTTAGATGTGCGGAAAAGTTATAAAAAGAGCCTTTCCTGTAAACTTTCCTTGATAATCCTTTTTACAAGCAAGATTGGAGACACGAGGGGTTACTTGACAAAATTTTTTAAGCGAGGTACACTTTTCTAAACAAAATAAAAAATTTTGCAACAAATTTGTCCAAAAAATCACAAAAGCTAAAATACAGGGTTTTAAAAGGTGGTTGAAAGAAAGCAGGAAATAGAAGAGATAGGAAAGATGCTTGCCAGAGAAAGACAACAAAAGATACTCCAGGAAGTTAAACGTCAGAGAGCAATTAAGGTAAAAGAGCTCAGTAAATTGTTTAATGTTTCTGAAATGACTATCAGGCGTGATCTTGAGAAGTTGAGCAGGCAGGGATTGATAGAGCGAGTTCATGGAGGTGTCCTTTCCATAGATGGTACAGCCTTTGAGCCCACCTTCCGTGAAAAAGAGATTGTCAATATGGAAGAGAAGATAAAAATAGGCAAGAAAGCTGCCTCTCTTGTTAAAGAAAATGACACTGTCTGTCTTGGTCCGGGAACAACTGTGATGCAAATTGTTAAAAATTTGGGTGAAAAAAGAATAACCGCCCTTACAAATTCTTTAAATATCGCCTTTGAACTATCAAAAATTCCCAATGTGAGGCTTTTTGTTATTGGTGGAGAGGTAAGATCGGAGTCTTATGCCATGGTGGGGCCTGAAACAGAGGATTATTTGCGAAGGTTTTATGTTGATAAGTTTTTTGTGGGAGTGAATGGCTTTACAATAGAACACGGAATCACTATCCCCAATCCATCTGAGGCTGCGGTTTACAGGGAGATGATAAAACTTTCAAGGGAGACTATTGTTGTTGCGGATCATACAAAACTCGGGCGGGTAAGTTTTGCCAAGATAGCGGATGTGGAATGTATAGATGCACTGATAACAGATTCGGGCATTTACGAGGGATATGAGGGATACATTAGGGAGCTTCAGGCAAGAGAGATTAAGGTGATAGTTGTTTAAAAAATGCAAAAATGCAAAAGGAAATAAAAAGCAAGGGTAGAAAATTAAATTGGAGGTTTTATAATGCAAAAATTTAAATTCCTAATTAATAATGAATGGGTTGATGCAGTAGATGGAGAAACTTATAAGGTTATTGATCCTTCTAAGAATGAACCTATTGCAGAGGTTGCCCTTGCTAATGAGAAAGACGTAGATAGAGCTGTTAAAGCTGCAAGAGAGGCCTTTGATAGTGGAGTATGGTCAGAGCTTGATGGTGACGAGAGAGCAGATTACATGCTGAAAGTAGCAGAGCTTATGAGAAAAAGAAAAAAAGAACTTGCAAAATGGGAAACTCTTCAGACAGGAAAACCAATTAAAGAATCAGAGGAAGTGGATATACCTTACTCTATAAGAGCTATGGAATACTTTGCCAACCAAGCAAGAGAGATAAAAGGAGAGGTTATCCCCATTCCGGGAAAATATGCTTTTGATTATGTTACCTATGAACCTTATGGAGTTGTTGGTTCAATAGTTCCCTGGAATTTTCCTCTTCACCTTGCAACAAGAACTCTTTGTCCTGCTATTGCTACAGGGAATACTGTTGTTTTAAAGCCTTCCTCCTTCACGCCGATTACTGCTCTTCTTCTTGGAGAGATGATTCTGGAGGCAGGTTTTCCACCTGGTGTTGTCAATATCATCTCAGGACCCGGGGATACAGCGGGAGAGGCAATTTTAAGGCATCCTGACATTAACTTGATATCTTTCACAGGATCGCTGGAGGTTGGACAAAAAGTTCTTGAGGCATCTGCAAGGCCAAGAATTAAAAAGGTTATTCTGGAGCTTGGAGGGAAAGGGCCTTTTATAGCGGAGCCTGATTGCAATATAGATGGAGCTGTTAATTCTCTAATCCCTGGCTTCTGCTTGAATCAGGGAGAGGTTTGCTGTGCCTCTACAAGACTCTTTTTACATGAAAAAATATACGATGAATTTATGGAAAAGCTTGTGAGAAGAGTTAAAAGTATCAAAATAGGCGACCCTATGGACCCTTCAACCCAGCTTGGAGCTCTTATAAGCAAAAAACAGCTTGAAAGAGTTGACTGGTATGTTAAAGAAGCCATAAAGGATGGAGCAAAGCTTGTCTGCGGCGGTGAAAAGTATAATGTTCCTCCCTTTGATAAAGGGAACTTTTACCTTCCAACCATACTTGAGAATGTAACAAATGATATGAGGTGTGCCCAGGAGGAAATTTTCGGTCCTGTGCTTGTTGTAATAAAATACAGTGACCTTGACGAAGCTATTAAGATGGCGAATGATACAAGGTATGGTCTCGGTGCAAGCATATGGAGCGAGGATCCGAGAAAACTTTACTGGGCAGCAAAAAAACTTGATGCAGGAACTGTTTGGATGAATACCAACCTCATGTCCAAAATTGAGGCACCTTACGGAGGTAATAAAGACAGTGGTCTTGGAAGAGAAGATGGAACAATAGGTCTCAAGGAATACTTAAAAGTAAAAAATAACATTTTATTTGTGGGCAAAGAATACGATAATTTCTACGGATTTAAAGATTAAGAGAAATATCAAATTTGAAATGAGGGAGTGGAAAATGTATAAAGTGAATATAGAAGATTTACCCCCAGATGAGTGTGAAAGATCTCTTCGGTATCTTGCAAAGAAAAAAGAGGGAGAGATATTAAGAGACACCTATTTTTTAATAGACCCTGAGAACTCTCCTTCGCAAAGTCTAAAGATGGGTTACACTATTGTTTATCCTGAAGGAAGGACTACAGGTCACTCCCATGATGATTTAGAGGAAGTTTACTTTGTGATAAGTGGTAGAGGCAGGATGATTATTGGTGAGGAGGAGTTCCCCATAGAGGAGGGGGATGCTTTTTATGTTCCACCTGGTAAATATCATGTGACCTACAATGCTGGTATTTTGCCCCTTGCTATTTTGTGGGTGACAGGTAAAGTGAAAAAGGAGGGTGATTAATTACTTCTTGAGAAAATTAAATCAAAGGTGGTTTTATGGAAAAGAAATTAATGCTAATCAATGGAAGGTGGAAAGATTCAAAAGCAGGTGATTATTTAAAGGTCATAAATCCTGCAACAGAAGAGGTTATTGCTGAGGTAGCATGTGCTTCCTCTGAGGATGTTGAGGAGGCAGTTAGTGCAGCGGAAAATGCTTTTTCCTCCTGGTCTAAACTTTCACCAGCAGAAAGAGCAGAGTATCTTTATAAGGCAAGTGATGTTATCCTGGAAAAAAGTAAAGATATAGCAAGAAAACTTACCTCTGAACAGGGAAAACCTTTAAAAGAAGCAGAAGGCGAGGTTAAAGGTTCTGCAGGTGTAATCCGGTATTTTGCAGAGGAGATTCAAAGAATATACGGGGATATTATTTCTCTCAAACAGGAAAATATTAAAAGTTTTGTCGTACTTCAGCCTGTGGGAGTTGTGGCAGCTATAACTCCCTGGAACTATCCCGTGCAGCTTCTTGCCTGGAAAGTGGGAGCCGCTCTTGCTGCAGGATGCACAGTGGTGGCAAAACCTTCCTCTGAGACTCCTTTATCTCCTCTTGAATTTCTGGGTTGCTTTTTGGATGCAGGGCTTCCTGCAGGAGTTGTTAATGGTATTGTTGGTCCTGGAAGGGTGGTGGGAGAGGCACTTATAACTCATCCTGCCATTAGAAAAGTTGCTTTTACAGGTTCTACCAAGGCAGGAAAAAGAGTGATGGAAAGGTGCAGCAGTGGGTTAAAGAAGGTTTCTCTGGAACTTGGTGGTCAGTCTCCTTTAATAATTTGTGCTGATGCTGACCTGGAAAAAGCAGTGAAGGGAGCTGTTAGAAGGTCATTTAGGAATATGGGACAGGTTTGTAATTCTGTTAACAGGATTTACGTTGACAGGAAAATTTATGATAAGTTTATGGAAAGGTTTGTGGAAGAAACAAAGAAGCTTGTAATTGACAATGGACTTGAAAATCCTTCTGCAAATCTTGGACCCATGGTGAGCAAAGAAGCTCTTGATAAAGTTTTGGAGCACATAGAAGATGCAGTTAAAAAGGGAGCACGTATTGCCTGTGGTGGGAAAAAGCCCGAGGGAGAAAAGTATAAGAAAGGATTTTTCTTTGAGCCCACCATAATTGTGGATGTGAATCATGATATGCTTATAATGCAGGAGGAGACCTTTGGCCCAGCAGTTGGAGTCATGCCTTTTGAAACCATAGATGAGGCAATAAAGCTTGCCAATGATACAAGATATGGACTTGCTGCTTATTTATACACTAACAATGTTCACATTATAAGAAAAGTTTGTGAGGAGCTTGAATGTGGTTCTGTGGGAGTTAACAATGTCGATGTTGCGACTTTTAATGTCCCCTATGGGGGATGGAAAGAAAGTGGCATAGGAAGAGAGCTTGGAAGAGAAGGGCTTAAAGAGTATTTGCATTTAAAGCATATAAAACTTGAATTTTTTGAGATAGAGGAATAAATATCCCAAAGAGTTAAAGATGAAAGAAGAATGTCTTTTAGGTATTGATGTTGGTACATCAAGTTGTAAGGTAATTTTGCTTGATAAGTCAGGCAGGATAAGAGGAAGTGTGACGAAGGAGTATCCTATCTTTGTTCCTCGTGCAGGTTGGACAGAGCAAAATCCTGAAGACTGGTGGAAGGCTATAAAAGATTCTGTTAAAGAGCTTTTAAAAAAGACAGATGAGAAAGACAGTATAAGGGCAATAGGGCTTACAGGGCAAATGCACGGTCTTGTTGCCCTGGACAAAGAAGGTAATGTTTTAAGGCCTTGCATTTTATGGAATGACCAGAGATGTGCACCTCAGTGCGGAGAGATTTACCAGAAGGTTGGAGGAAAGGAAAAACTTTTAAGTTACACCAACAACAGTATGCTTCCAGGGTATACTGCGGGGAAAATCCTGTGGGTGAGAGAAAATGAGCCCCGGGTTTATGAAAGAATAGCAAAAGTTCTTGTTCCCAAGGATTATATTCGTTATAGATTGACAGGGGAATATGCAACTGAGGTTTCTGATGCATCAGGGACAGGGCTTTTTGATGTGAGAGAAAGAAAATGGTCAGACAGGCTCCTTGAGATTCTGGAGATTCCAAAAGAATGGGTGCCAGAGTGTTACGAGTCTTCAGAGATTTCAGGAACTGTCCTTGATAGCGTGGCAGAAGAGCTTGGTCTTCCTTCAGGGCTTCCTGTGGCAGGAGGTGGAGGGGATGCGGTTATACAGGCTGTTGGGGCAGGTGTTACAACAGAAGACGTTGCGCTGTGCATAATTGGGACTTCAGGAATTATTTCTGTAAGTCTTTCCAAGTATTGCGATAATCCTGAAGGAAAACTTCAGTTTTTCTGTAATGTTATGCCAGATAAGTGGATAGCTTTTGGTTGCACCTTAAATGCAGGAGGGACATTAAGATGGTTTAAAGATGCACTTGGTGGACTTGAAGAGGAACTTGCAAAAAATTTAAATGAAAGTGTCTATGAAATACTGACGCAGGAGGCAAAGAACTCTCCCTCTGGTTCAAATGGGTTAATTTTTCTGCCTTATCTTTCAGGAGAGCGCTGTCCTTACACAGATCCTTATGCAAGAGGAGTCTTTTTAGGTATTGGACTTAATACCAGGAAATGTGATATTGTGAGGAGTGTGTATGAGGGTGTTGTCTTTAATTTAAGGGATGTTTTAGGATGTATGAGTCTTATTGGAGTATCTCCAAGAGAAATTCGTGCATCGGGAGGAGGAGCAAAAAGCACCTTCTGGAGGCAAATTCAGGCAGATGTCTTTAATAAGGAGGTAACAACTGTTAAATACAGTGAGGAAGGAGCTGCTCTTGCTGCAGCAATCGTTGCAGGAGTGGGAGTTGGTATCTGGTCTAAAGTGGAGGATGCTACATTTCTTTTTCCCGTTGAAACAAGGACAAAACCTTGTCTAAAAAATGTGGAAACTTATGACAGAATTTTTTCAATTTACAGGAAAATTTATCCCCAATTAAAGTCCATCTTCAACGAATTGAGTTCATTTTCAGGGTAATCGGGGTAAAAAATATTGAAAGGAGGTGGGGAAAGAGTAATTTTCACAACAGAAGAAAAAAGGTTTCTCAGTAAAACCTTTTAAAGGAGGAAAAGATGAGTAAGGCAAGAAGGGTAAAGGTGTGGGTGGGTGTTAGTCTTGTTGCGCTTCTTATTGCAAGTTTTTCTCTTGTGGCAGTTGCAGCTGAGAAGTTCAGTTTGAAGGACATTCCTCCTATAAAGAACAAAAGACCCATTAACACTGTAGTTGAAACAGGTGCTGTATGGGACAAGATTATGCCCTATATCGAGAAGTTCACAGAGGTAACAGGTGTTAAAGTAAATGTTGAAAGGGTTGCCTCACCTGTTGTTTATTCAAAAGAAAATGTAGAGCTTATGGCAGGAACAGGATACTATGATGTTGTCTATGTTGAAACTTCCTGGACTACCGAGTGGGCAGAGTATCTTTACAAACTTGAAGACCTTGCCGCCAAGTATGATCCAAAAGGTGTTAGAGGTTTCTGGGACGATGTACAAAACCACTCTCCCACAATTTTAAACTGTGGTAAGGCCTATGGTGACCAGATGGTTCTGCCATTTTACACCTACCACATGGGGATGTTTATCCGCCAGGATGTTTATGATCATCCTCTGGAGAAGAAAAATTTTGCCAAAAAATATGGTTACGAGCTGAAACCCCCCACAAGTTGGGCAGAACTCTATGATCAGGCAGAATTTTTCACAAGAAAAAAAGGTGAGCTCCTCAAAGGAAAGCCCCTTGAACATGATCTTTATGGCGTTGCCATGATGGCAGGTGCATATCAGATAAATGATGAGATAAGCTGTCATATCTGGGGTAAAGGATCAGATTATGTTACAGTGGTGAGAAATCCTGATGGAAGTCTTAAGGAATTTGTTATCACCAAGGACAACAAGAGACTTTTAAGAGAGTCTTTACTTGAATACAAAAGGCTCCTTAGGTTTGCTTCTCCTGGATGTCTTACCGCTAACTTTGACTTTGTTGTAGCTCAGCAGGGAGAAGGTCATGCAATTGTCCAGCCTCACCAGTTCTCTAATTGTTTTGTGTGGACTGCTGATTTGTTGAGACAGAATGTCCCTGACGGAAAGTTGGGAATATATCCAACCATTGGCGAACAGCCTTACACCGGTGCCTGGTCAATGGGAGTCGCAAAGGATAGTAAAAATCCTGAAGCTTCATACTGGCTTGTCCGGTATCTTGCCTCCTTTGAGTGTCAGAAGGCTGTTATGAAAGAGGGTGGACAGCTCAGCACCAGAATGGATGTTTTGCGCGACCCAGAATGGCATACTCCTCAAAATCGCTATCCTTATGGTATTTTGTGTGATTATCTCCTTTACATCTGGCCAAGACAGGCAAAACATGTTCCCAACTACTGGTATTTCAACACCAAAGCTGGTGGGAAGGTTTATGAAATGCAGATGGATGTTTTCCACAAGCCAATGGGAAGAGAAGCTACAATTGATGAGGCTGTAGAGGAAGCTGTAGCAAAAACTCTTGAGCTTACTTCCAAGTTTGATGATATTCCAATTCGGGAGGAAAAGTAAATAAGCATATGTGGCACTCCAGGATGAATCCGCGGAGTGCCACAACTTCTTCGTTTTTAAATTTACTCGCTGTCGCAGCTAAATAAGGATGCAATAAATTATGAGAGGGGAGATTAAGAAATGGTTAAGAGTAAGGGGAAATCTTTTACATTGGATGAAGCAGTAGCAAGAAAGCCAACTGTCTGGGAAACTCTTACAAGTGAAAAATACTTCAAATGGACACTCCTTATTCCACTTCTTATTATCCTGGGAGTGTTCATGTTTTACCCTTTGATTTACTGTATCTACTATTCTTTTCACCAGTGGGGCATGCGGGGAAAGGCTATCTTTGTTGGTCTTCACAATTATAGGGAAATGCTGAATGATAAGGCATTTTTAGAGGCTCTTGGCCGCACTTTCTATGTTCTTGCGATTTGTGTCTCCTGCGAGCTTTTGATCGGTCTGGGTCTTGCTCTTTTGTGGAGTCGGGAGTTTAAAGGGCAGAATATAGTCCGAGGACTTGCCCTTTTGCCCTTACTTGTTGCCCCCCTAATTTTATCACTACTCTGGAACTTTATGTTTGAGTATGATTTTGGAGCTATAAATCAGGTCCTGGAGGCTATTGGATTGCACAAGGTTTACTGGTGGTCTCCTGAGCTTGCGTTGTATACGATATGCTTTATAACCATCTGGCAATGGTTTCCCTTTTCAACTTTTGTTCTTGTTGCAGGGTTAAGGAGTTTACCAAGGGATGTATTTGAGGCAGCACGAGTTGATGGTGCATCAAGATGGTATACCTTCCGCAGGCTTACACTACCTATGTTAAGTCCGCTTATAATGATTATCGTCGTTTTGAGAACAATGTGGCTTATAAGACTTTTTGATCCTCTTTATGGA
>JAGHCI010000115.1:0-7060 GCA_021160545.1 Candidatus Aerophobota bacterium
GATGTGAATGGAATAGTTCACACCCATTCAAACTATGCAACAAGTTTTGCTGCTCTTGGAAAGCCTATCCCTGTTTGTCTTATAGCAATAGCCTATGAGTTTGGTGGAAGAATTCCTGTAGGGGAGTATGTCCCTATAGGAGATGAGGAAAAAGGAAGAGAGATCCTTCACTCTATCGGGAATTCCTGTGCTATTCTGATGAAAAAACATGGAGTATTTACAATAGGGAAAACCCCTGAGATGGCTGTCAGGAAAGCAATAGTCCTGGAGGACATAGCAAAAACTGTTCACCTTGCTTTATTAAAGGGAGAGGTGGAGGAGATGAAACCTGAGGAAATTGATAAAGTTGTCAAAATATACAGAGAAAAATATGGACAGAAAGAGGTAGAAAAATGAAAATGACGGATGCCGAAAAAATAATCTCAAGTCACTGTAAAAAGGAGGTAAAAGCAGGTGAACTTGTAATTGCGGATGTTGACTTTGCCATAGCACAGGATGGAACAGCTCCCCTTGCAATTGAGGTTTTTAAAAAAATGGAGCAAGAAAAAGTGCTTTTCCCGGAAAAAATTGCCTTTTTCATAGATCACAGCGCTCCTCCTCCAAACAGGGAAATTTCAGCTCTACATAAGTTAATGCGCGATTTCGCAAAAAAACATAAAGTCAAACTTCATGATGTGGGGGAAGGTGTCTGTCATGTGGTTACAACAGAAAAAGGTTATGTCAAACCCGGGGACCTTGTTGTGGGAGCAGACTCTCACACCTCAAGCTACGGAGCACTTAACGCATTTGCAACAGGTGTGGGATCAACTGACCTTGCAGCGGTCATGGCTTCCGGAAAAATATGGCTTAGAGTTCCTGAAATCATAAAAATTATCCTTACCGGAAAGATACCTGAGGGAGTTTATTCCAAAGACATAATACTTTATCTTATGGGGAAAATTACCTCTCGAGGAGCAGTTTACAAATCAATTGAATTTGAAGGAGAAGTGATTGAAGAGCTCTCCATGGAAGCAAGATTCACAATATCTAACATGGCTATGGAAATGGGGGCAAAAGCAGGAATTATGAGAGCTGATGAAAAGACAGTGAAATGGCTGGAAGGTAAAGTAGAAGAAAAAATAACTCCTGTTGTTCCTGATGAGGGAGCATCTTACGACAAAATCTTTGAGTATGATATATCAAATATTTCCCCTCAGATAGCCTGTCCTCACAGTGTGGATAATGTCTTTCCTGTTGAAAAGGTGGAAGGAACACCTATCCAGCAGGCTTTTATTGGAACCTGCACCAATGGAAGACTTGAGGACCTGCAAATAGCAGCTTCAATTTTGAAGGGGAAAAGGGTTCACCCTGATGTAAGGTTAATTGTAGCACCTGCCTCTCGCACGGTTTATCTTGAAGCTTTAAAGAAGGGGATAATTTCTCAACTTGTAGAGGCAAAAGCTGCCGTGGTAACACCCGGTTGCGGGTGCTGCGTGGGGACACACAACGGAATCCCTGCTGATGGAGAAAATGTAATTTCCACTGCAAACAGAAATTTTAAAGGAAGAATGGGTAATCCAAACTCCTTTATTTACCTTGCCTCGCCTGCAACAGTTGCAGCTTCCTGCTTAAACGGAAAAATTACCGATCCAAGGAGATACTTAAATGAGTGAAAAAATTTTAAAAGGAAAGGCTCATAAATTAGGAGATGATATAAATACCGACTACATCATCTCAGGAAGGTATAAATTTAAGACTCTTGACCCAAATGAGCTTGCAAGACACCTCCTTGAAGATATATGTCCTGATTTCTACCAAAAAATATCACCCGGGGATTTCATTGTAGCAGGTGAAAATTTTGGATGCGGTTCCTCAAGAGAACAGGCTCCCCTTGCCATAAAGTATGCAGGCATTGGAGCAGTCATTGCGAAGTCTTTTGCAAGGATATTTTATCGGAATGCAATTAACATAGGTCTTCCCATAATCATAACAGACACCGATGAAATAAACCAGGACGATACTCTTCTAATTGACCTTAAAAAAGGAGCAATAACTGTCTGCAATAGAGAAAAAACCTTATCCATTACCCCTTTTCCTTCTGAGATACTGAGCATAATTGAGGCAGGAGGTCTTGTGGAATACTTTAAAAAATACGGAGGGTGGAGGATTTAAAACCTGATAGGGGTAAAACAGGAAAAACAGAGTAGAATTGACAAAGATACTCTTTTTATTATCATTTCAGTAGTTTAAAGTAAAACGAGAGGGGAAAGATGGCATATGGTATCATTATGGCTGGAGGATTTGGCAAGAGACTCTGGCCAGAAAGTAACATCAACCACCCCAAACAATTTCTGGCTATAAAAGGAGGGGAAAGTCTTCTTCTTTTGACTTATAAAAGATGTGTCAATCTGTTCGGTAAAGAAAACGTATACATTGTAACCCGTCGCGAGCTTGTGGAAAAAACTCTCTCTCATATTCCCGGGCTTTCTTCTGAGAAAATAATAAAAGAACCAGAGGGAAGAGATACAGCTCCCTGTATAGGATTTGCTACTGTTTACATAAAAAAACAAAAAAGGGAAGATACACCTCTTGTCTTTCTTCCCTCTGACCACCTGATCGAAAACGACCAAAAGTTTAATAAAACAATTAAGGTGGCTATAAAGCTTGCAGAAAAGGGACATCTTGTGACAGTTGGCATCAAACCCACAAGAGCTGAAACAGGATACGGATATATAAAAGTGGGAGAAAAAATAGAGGAGCTTGATGGAATTTCCTGTTATAAACTGGAAAGGTTCACTGAAAAACCATCACACAAAAAAGCAAAAAGTTTTCTTGAAAGCGGAGATTTCCTTTGGAATGCAGGGATGTTTGCCTGGCGTCCAGGTGTAATACTTGAAGAAATTAAAACACATCTTCCTCCACTTTACGAGGGGATAAAGAAAATAGAGGATGCCCTCGGGACTCCCGGAGAAGAAGAAGTTATAGAAAAAGTTTACCCCCAGCTCCCCAAAATCTCCATTGATTACGCAGTGATGGAAAAAACCAAAAAAGCTGCAGTTATCCCGGCAGAATTTGTATGGGACGATATTGGTGAGTGGCAGGCTTTATTTAGAATCTTCCCAAAAGATGAAAAAGGCAACATTGTTCGGGGAATAGTCAAAGAGATAGAAACAGGGAACTGTATATTGATAAACAAAGAAAAAAAAATCCTTGGAGTAATAGGTGTCTCTAATTTGATTGTCGTAAATTCTGAAAAGGGGACACTTATCTTAAACAGGGAATCTTCTGGAAGAATGAAGGAATTTGTGGACGAGATATTAAAGGACGAGAAGTTGAAAAAATATGTGGAGTAATAATGGATTATCGCTGGGAGAAACTGAAAAGAAAATTAGAAGAAAAAGGTCTTGATGCTTTCCTTATCACTTCCAGAGTGGATATTTTTTATTTTTCCGGAGTTTGGGTAGAAGGAGCAGCACTTTTTACTCCACAGAGAAAATTTATTCTGACCTCACCCATGTACCGGGAAGAAACAGAAAAAATAAAGAATAGATGGGAAATTGCAATATATAAAAACACTCTGGAGAACACGTTAAAGAAAATAGCAGAGCTTATTAAAATAAAAAGGTGTGGATTTGAGCAAAACTCCCTAACTTTTGCAGGTTATAAAAAGATAAAGGAAAATTTTTCGTCAGAGCTTGTTCCCTGCGACTTTGTAGGAAAAATAAGGTCAGTGAAAGAAAAAGAAGAGATAGAATTTATAAAGAAGGCAGCAAAAATCACCTTAAGTGCTTTTGACTATCTGAGAGGAATTTTACACACAGGAATAAGAGAAAAAGATGTTGCAAGAGAATGCATAAATTACATATTAAAAGAAGCAGATGACCTTGCATTTGATCCCATAGTTCTTTTTGGAGAAAGGACATCTCTGCCTCATGGAGCTCCTACAGAAAGAAAATTAAAAAAAGGAGACCTTGTAACCATAGATATAGGAGCAAGGGTAAAAGGTTACTGTGCAGATATTACAAGGACATTTGTATGGGGTAGTCCTCCCTCAAAAACCTGGGAGGAGAGACTAAAACTTCTGGAAAGTGTGAAAAGAAAGGCTATTGAACGGATAAAACCAGGAGTAAAATCATCCGAGATTCATAAAATTGTTAAAGAAGAACTTACAAGAAAAGGCTATGCAGAGAATTTTCTGCACGGAACAGGTCATGGAGTGGGTCTTGAGGTGCACGAGGAGCCTTTTATCAAACAAAAATCCAACATCTCTCTTAAAGACGGTATGGTGATTACTGTGGAACCGGGTATATATTTCAGTGGAGAAGGAGGAGCAAGATTAGAAGATACAATTTTAGTAACAAGTAAAGGAGGTAAGATTCTGCCATGATTACAGCAAATGACCTCAGGGAAGGTATGACAATAGATATAGATGGAGCTTTATACGTGGTGGAAGAATTTCAACATGTCAAGAGAGGAAGAGGAGGAGCATTTGTAAGAACCAGGCTAAAGAATCTTCAAACCTCACAGGTATTAAGAAAAGTTTTTCAACCAGAGGAAAAAATAAAAGATGCCTTTATTGAACAAAAGCCTGCCCAGTATCTTTACCGGGAAGGTGATAACTTTTATTTCATGGACCTTGAAACCTTTGAGGAGAAGGTCCTTCACAAAGACCAGCTTTCGCAAAAAGCCCATTTTTTAAAAGAAAATATGGAGGTTAACCTTCAGATATACGAGGGGAAAATAGTAGGGATTGAGCTTCCCGTTTTTGTAGAAATGAAGGTGAAAAAAGCAGAACCTGGTGTAAAAGGAGATACTGTTGGCTCTGCTACCAAGCTTGTCACTGTGGAATCCGGGTATAAGCTGCAGGTTCCTATTTTCATAAAAGAAGGAGACATAATCCGAATAGATACGCGAAGTGGAGAATATGTTGGGAAAAAATAAAAAAATAAAAATGGAAAGGGAAAAATGGACCTTGAAGAGTTAAAGAAAATAGTCGGTATCTTTGAGTCGTCTTCTCTCTCTGAACTCGAGATAGAGGAAAGGGGGGTTCGTCTTCGACTGGTTAAAAAGACTGTAGAGCATACAAATGAGAAAAAAACACTCCCACAGGAGAGAGAGGAAGCAAGGCAGGTTGTGGAGGAAGAAAAAAAAGGGGAAAAGGAAGGCGGTAAAGAGTTTCTTGTCAGATCACCTCTTGTAGGAACATTTTACAGAGCTCGCTCTCCAGGCGAGGAACCTCTGGTGGAAGTGGGTGAATATGTTCGTCCCGGACAACCACTTTGCATAATAGAAGCTATGAAAGTAATGAATGAGGTAACCTCTGATGTAGCAGGAAGAGTAAAGGGGATACTTGTTGAAAATGGGCAACCGGTGGAATACGACCAGGAACTTTTCGTTATTGAGATTGAAAAAGAGGAGGAATAGTTGTTTAACAAAATCCTTATTGCCAACAGAGGAGAGGTAGCCTTACGTATTATAAGAGCATGTAAGGAGCTTGGAATAGAATCGGTTGTTGTTTTCTCCAAAGAAGACCAGCACTCCCTCCCTGTTTTATTTGCTGATGAGGCTATATGTATAGGCCCAAGAGAACCTGCTGAAAGCTACCTCAATGTGCCAAGAATAATAAGTGCTGCTGAAATATCTGGTGCTGATGCTATACATCCAGGATATGGCTTTTTGGCGGAAAATGAACAGTTCGCCGAGATATGTCGCAGTTCTGGAATAGAATTCATTGGCCCGGCTCACGAGGTCATGAGAAAACTCGGGAATAAATTGGAAGCACGTAACACTTTATCCAGGGCAGGAATACCCATAATCCCCGGTTCTGACAGGGTAATAAAGGATAAAAAGGAGGCAAAAAAGGTAATATCTGAAATCGGCTATCCTGTGATGTTAAAAGCAGCAATGGGAGGAGGAGGGAGGGGAATGAGAGTGGTGTGGAATGACGAGGAATTTGCCTCATGCTTTAGCGTTGCCCAGCAAGAAGCAAAGGTTGCTTTTGGAAGCCCTGACCTTTACATTGAGAAGTATATCCCCCGAGCAAGACACGTGGAATTTCAAATAATGGCTGATTTTTTCGGGCATGTAGTCCACTTTGGAGAGAGAAATTGCTCCATCCAGAGAAGATACCAGAAGCTCATAGAAGAGTCTCCCTTTATCTTCATAAACGAGGAGCAAAGAAAAAAAATGGGGGAAATTGCCCTGAAGGTGGCAAAGGAGCTCGGGTATACCGGAGCAGGCACTGTGGAATTCCTCCTTGATGAGGAGGGTAACTTTTATTTTATGGAAATGAATACCCGTCTGCAGGTTGAACATCCTGTAACAGAGATGGTTACAGGAAGGGACCTGGTGAAAGACCAGATAAGAGTGGCAGGAGGAGAGGTCCTCGGTTACACTCAGGAAGATATAACCATAAATGGAGTGGCTATTGAGTGTCGAATTAACGCTGAGGACCCTGATAAAAATTTTGCTCCTTCTCCAGGTAAAGTGACCGCCTTCCATATTCCTGGAGGACCGGGCATAAGAGTGGATACTCATGTTTTTGCCGGATACTCTGTGCCTTCCTCTTATGATTCTTTGATAGCCAAGCTTATAAGCTGGGGAAAAGACAGACAGGAAGCCATAGCCAGGATGAAAAGAGCCCTTGAGGAATTTGTTATAGAAGGTGTGAAGACAATTATTCCTTTACATCAGAAAATCATTGAACATGAGGATTTTCTAAGCGGTAATTTTTATACCGACTTTGTTGAAAAGAAAATATTAAAAAGCTGAGAAGAGGAGAAAATTTTGGAAGAAAAAACTTACAAAATAGAGAAAAAGGTCCTTACAAAATTAATAAAAAAAGAGATAAAACAGATAGAGGGTGTCTGGTCTGTAAAAAAAGGACTCTTTGGGGATAATATTCAGATAAAACAGACCCCCGAAGGGACAGAAATAAAAATCGGTCTTGTGGTGAAAAAAGGAAACTTCATTCCCACCATTGTCGAAGAGGTTCAAAAAAGAATAAAGGAGGAAATAGAGGAAAATCTGGGAATTAAGGTAAAAAAGATAGATGTAATAATAAAAGGGATAAAATTTATCC
>JAGHCI010000183.1:0-6779 GCA_021160545.1 Candidatus Aerophobota bacterium
ACATAATAATAATTAGAGAAATTCCTCAGATGGGAGAAAGACTTGTTATAACTGTCCTTTTTGCTACCTGGATGGGAGATACAGGGGCTTTTACAGTGGGAAGTATCTTTGGAAAACATAAATTTTTCCCTGTCTACAGTTCTCAAAAATCAATAGAGGGATTTATAGGGGCTATTTTTTTCAGTCTTATTGCGATGTTTATCTCAACACTCTGGGTTCATTTTCCAATTTTGCATGTCATTGTTCTTGGTATTATTGCAGGGGTGGGGGGAGAGATGGGAGATTTTTTTGAATCTATGCTTAAAAGGGGACTTGGAATAAAGGACTTTGGCAGAATTTTACCCGGTCACGGAGGAGTGCTTGACAGGTTTGACAGTTTATTTTTTACTGTGCCCTGTTTTTTTTATTACATTAAATATATTATAGGACAGGTTGCAGGATGACTTTAATTTTAGTTGTTTTTATTTTTCTCATATTGATTTTTCCTCACGAACTGGGACATTTTCTTGCAGCAAAGGCATCAGGGATGCGTGTTGAGAGGTTTTCTATTGGATTTGGACCTAAAATATGGGGTGTAAAGAGAAAAGAAACAGAGTATGTTATCTCTCTTTTCCCCATAGGAGGATACGTTAAAATAGCTGGCATGGCACCGGGTGAGGAAAATGTAAAGGATGGGTTTTACTCAAAGCCTTTAGGCAGGAAAATAGCTGTTGTTATTTCCGGTTCTTTGATGAATTTTATCGTTAGCATTCTTCTTTTTTCCCTTATTTTTATGATAGGATTTGAGGTTGTTGATTTTGAAAGACCTGTAGTTGGAAGTGTAATTAAGGGTTCTCCTGCAGAGGAAGTTGGGATTAAACCCGGAGATAAGATTGTAAGTATAAATGGAGTAAAGATTGAAAAGTGGCAGGATATAGCAAAATTCGTTCAGAAGGAAGAAGAGCTTGAGATATCAGTTTTAAGGAAGAATTCTGTTTTATCTTTTAAGATTCAACCAAGATACTATCCTGAATATAAGAGAAAACTCATAGGTATCTCCCCTTCCACCAGGTTTGTAAGGTACAATCCTCTGACCTCTATTGGGCTTGGAGCAGAAAGAGTTGTATTTATGGTGGGATTTATATTTAAGGCTCTCGTGGGTATGCTAACAGGTGCACTTCCAGCCCAGTTTACAGGACCTGTGGGAATAGTAGAGTATGCAGGGGAAGCCTCAAGATTAGGAGTTGTACCTTTTATATCCCTTATAGCTGTTTTAGGGGTGAATCTCGGACTTTTTAACCTTTTTCCCATTCCCGCTCTTGATGGAGGAAGGCTTCTTTTTCTTCTGGTGGAAGCTTTCAGGAAAAAGCCTGTGAGAGTTGAATTTCAGGAGTTTGTTCATTACATAGGCTTTTTAATCTTAATTTTACTTATGTTTCTTGTGACCTATCAGGATATTTTGAGGCTTTTAAGATGAAGAAAATTTTGGTTTCCGGAAATGAGGCTCTGGCAGAGGGAGCAATAAGGGCAGGGTGCAGGTGCTATTTTGGCTATCCCATAACTCCTCAATCAGAGGTTCCTGCTTACATGTCAGAGAGGCTGGAGGAAGTGGGGGGTGTATTTTTGCAGGCAGAGTCAGAGCTTAGCGCTATAAATATGGTTTATGGAGCAGCTGCAGCAGGTGTGAGAGTTATGACCTCCTCCTCAAGTCCGGGGATAAGTCTCATGCAGGAGGGTATATCTTACCTTGTGGGTGCTCAACTTCCCTGCCTTGTGGTGAATGTAATGAGAGGAGGGCCTGGATTGGGGAATATTGCTCCTGCACAGGGAGACTACTTCCAGGCTACCAAGGGAGGAGGGCATGGAGATTACAGGATGGTTGTTCTTGCTCCTTCATCGGTTCAGGAGATGGCAGATTTTCCTTTTGTTGCCTTTGATATAGCAGATAAATACCGCAACCCCGTTATGATTCTTGCCGATGCTGTACTTGCTCAGATGAGGGAAGGAATTATTTTTAAAGAATTTCAGAGGGAGTTTAAACCAAAGCCCTGGGCAGTCACAGGAGCAAGAGGAAGACCTCCCAATGTGATACATTCTCTTTTTTTAAAGGAAGGAGAACTTGAGCGTCACAATATAATTTTGCAGAAAAAATTTAAAGAGATGGAGGAAAGCGAGCTAAGATATGATATATTTGGAGATACAGATCCCCAAATGCTCCTTGTTGCTTACG
Source organism: Candidatus Aerophobota bacterium (assembly GCA_021160545.1). Lineage (GTDB taxonomy): Bacteria > Aerophobota > Aerophobia > Aerophobales > B3-G15 > CBFDTW01. The sequence continues at coordinate 2,210 of JAGHCI010000183.1, forward strand.
GAAGCATGTTCAGGGTATGTATGTGGGTTCTGGAAAGACTTAGGGAGAAGGGAATATCCTGCTGTCTGCTTCGCCCTGTAACTTTGTGGCCCTTCCCTTATAAAATTTTAAGAGATTTTGCAGAAAAAGTGGATTTTATTTTTGTGGTGGAGATGAGTGCAGGACAGATGCTGGAAGATGTGAAGCTTGGGTGCGAGGGAAAGTGTCCTGTTTACTTTTATGGAAGAATGGGAGGGGGTATTCCTGAGCCTGAAGAAGTTTTAGAAAAAATTGTGGAGGTTTTAAGTTGAAAATAAAGGGAAAAGTTATAAAATATGGTGACAATATAAATACGGATGAAATTATACCGGCAATTTATCTTGTCACCTCAGATCCTGAAGAGCTTGGCAAACACTGTATGGAAGGTATAGATAAGGAATTTGTGAGAAAGGTTAAACAGTTTCCCATTGTTGTTGCAGGGAAAAACTTTGGGTGTGGCTCTTCGCGTGAGCATGCGCCTATTGCTTTAAAGGGAGCAGGAGTAAAGTGTGTTGTGGCTTTTTCTTTTGCCCGAATATTTTTTCGCAATGCTATAAATGTGGGTCTTCCCATAGTTGAAAGTAAAAGTTGTGCTGAAGGATGCCAGGATGGTGACCTGCTGGAAATAGATACAGATACTGGAGTTATAAAGAATATTACAAAAAATCAAACTTTTTCCATATCCCCCTATCCAGAATTTATACAGAGATTTATGGAGGAAGGGGGAGTGGACAGGTGGGTTAGGGAGAAGATTGAAAAGTAAAGGTTTTTTAAGATGGGAAAGATAAAAATATACGATACCACTTTAAGGGACGGAACGCAGGCAGCGGGAGTTTCTTTTTCGCTTCTCGATAAGCTTGAGATTGCAAAGGAACTTGACAGGTTGGGTTTTGATTACATTGAGGGAGGATGGCCAGGTTCTAACCCCAAAGATATGGAATTTTTCAACAGGGTAAAAAATATCTCCCTCTCAACCTCTAAGATAGCTGCTTTTGGAAGCACACGGAGGAAAAATACCAGGGTGGAAAGTGATAAAAATATTATCTCTCTTCTTGAAGCAGAAACGCCTGTTGTAACTATTTTTGGGAAAAGCTGGATTTTACACGTAAAAAAAGCCCTTCGCACAAGCGAGGATGAGAATTTAAGGATGATTGAGGATTCTATAAGCTTCTTGAAAAAGAGAGGAAGAGAGGTTATTTTTGATGCCGAACACTTTTTTGATGGATACAAAGAAGACCCCGTCTACGCTCTTAAAACTCTTCAGGTGGCAAAAGACGCAGGAGCAGACTGTATTGTTCTCTGCGATACAAACGGAGGGTCCATGCCCTTTGAGGTGGATCAGATTGTAAGGGTGGTGAAAGAGACTATAAGACATCCTTTTGGTATTCATGCCCATAATGACAGTGGTGTTGCTGTTGCCAATACCATTATGGCCGCTCGTGTAGGAATTGAGCATATTCAGGGCACCATAAATGGTTACGGGGAAAGGTGTGGAAATGCTGATCTTTGTGTGGTTATACCTAACTTGAGGTTTAAATTAGGCCTTGATTGTCTTTCTGAGGAAAGTTTAAGGTCCCTTACAAGAATATCCCGTCTTGTCAATGAACTTGCCAATCTTGTTCCCGATGAGCATCAGCCTTATGTTGGAAAATCTGCTTTTGCTCATAAGGGAGGGGTTCATGCAAGTGCTGTGTCTCGTGAGAGAAAAAGCTACGAACATATAGACCCTGAGCTTGTTGGAAACAAAAGAAGAGTTATTATAAGCGAGCTTGCAGGCAAAAGCTCTGTTATTTATAAACTGCAGGAGAAAAAGCTGGGAGTAAAAGACCCTGAGACAATTTCAAAGAAACTTGTTAATCAAATAAAAAAGCTGGAAAACGAAGGTTATGAATTTGAGGCAGCAGATGGAAGTTTTGAACTTCTTGTCAAAAAGAACACAGGTGAGTATAAAAAACTTTTTGAAATGGAGGGATTTAGAGTTATTGTGGAAAAAAGGGAAAACGGGAAGATTGTTTCTGAGGCAACTGTTAAGGTGAAGATTGGAGAAAAGCAGATGCATACAGTAGCAGAAGGGAATGGTCCTGTAAATGCGCTTGATATGGCTTTGAGGAAAGCTCTTGAAAACGATTTTCCCGAACTTTCAGAAATGCGTCTTTCTGATTATAAGGTGAGAATACTTGATACAGGAGCAGGAACAGGCGCAAGAACAAGAGTCCTTATTGAATCTGTTGACAGGGAAGATAGGTGGGGAACTGTCGGTGTTTCTCCCAACATAATTGAGGCAAGCTGCATTGCCCTTCTTGATGCAGTGGAATACAAATTAAACAAAAATACAAAAAAGAAAAATAAAAGTTAGCCCTTAATAACCCCAATTGGTGTCATCCTCACAACCTTTTTAGAAAGACCTGCTTTTTCCACCACCTCCACCACCTCATCAACGTCCTTATAAGCATCAGGCATCTCCTCGTTAACTGTTCCCCTTCCCCTTGCTATAACAAGGATACCTTTTTTCTCAAGTTCTTTTTCTATGGACCTTCCTCTTGCTGCTTTTTTTGCTGCAGTCCGGGATAAAACTCTTCCCGCTCCATGACAGGCGCTTCCCCATGTCTCCTTCATAGCCTGTTCCATACCCACAAGGACATATGAGCTTGTCCCCATATCTCCTGGAATAAGGACCGGTTGCCCCACTTTTCTGTAAACCTCGGGAACCTGAGGATGACCGGCAGGGAATGCTCTTGTTGCTCCTTTTCTGTGAACAAACACTTTTTTTCTTTCTCCGTTTAATCTGTGTTCTTCAAATTTTCCTATATTGTGACAAACATCATAAACAAGCCCCATTCCCAGCTCCTTCGGAGAAAGATTTAAAACTTTCTGGAAGGATTCTTTTGTCCAGTGCATTATTATTTGTCTGTTTGCCCAGGCATAGTTTGCAGCAGCTGCCATTGCAGCAAAATAATCTTTCCCCTCAGGTGAGGTGAGAGGGGCACAGGAAAGTTGCTTGTCGGGAAGCTGGATGTGGTATTTTTCCACTGCTCTTCTCATCAATGCAAGGTAGTCATCGCATATCTGGTATCCAAGTCCACGGGAGCCTGAGTGGATTATTACTACAATCTGTCCTTTAAAAAGAGAAAATGCACTGGCAATTTTCTCATCAAAAACCTCCTCCACAACATCTATCTCTAAGAAATGGTTACCTGAGCCAAGAGTTCCAAGCTGATCATGACCTCTCTGATAGGCATAACTGCTCACCTTGTCAGGGTCTGCTCCTTTCATTGCTCCATAATCCTCACATCTTTCAAGGTCTTCTTCTTCACCATATCCTCTTGCAACAGCCCATTTTGCTCCCTCTTTTAAAACTTTTTTAAGCTCGGAAGTGGAAAGTTTCAATCTGGAGGTTGCACCAACTCCACAGGGAATATTGTTAAAAAGAACTGAAAGAAGTTGTCTTAATTTTGGCTTTATGTCTTTTTGTTCAAGATTTGTCCTCACAAGTCTAACACCACAGTTAGATACGACAAAGTTATTGGCTATAAAATTGTGGTGAGGATGTTTAACTGTAAAATCGTATACATAATCGTTAAAACTGACCTCCTTTTTCTCCACTATTTTATCCCACACCATACCTGATGTTCCTAATCCTTCTGTAGCTTTTCTCAAAAATTCAGAAAAAACAGGAAATGCAGAACCTATCCTGGGAATTCCTTTTCTTTCTTCATAAATTGATCTTTCTATGAAGCGAAGGTTCACATTGGAGTCCATCATCGCTAAGATAGCTCTTGCTCCCTGGCCGGTTTTCTTTCTCAGTTCCAGAGCCCGACTGGCGACTTTCTCTCGCTCTCTTATGGTATTTTTCTTTTCTTTTAAAAATTGGGCTGCTACATTACCAAGAAATCGTCTTTTGTAATTATACTCAAATCCCACCTTAGTATAAAGATTTATAAGGTCATCGTCCTTTGCAGAAATAATTAGCCTCAGTCTAATAGTATTTCCTTTACTTGTAGTTTTCTCCTCTCTCAGACTAATTTTGTGTGTTTTAACACCAAATTCAGCTAAGAGCCTGCTTATTTGCAGAAGAAACTTTTTACCACTTGTCACCTTCTCCTTCCTTTTGTTCAGGGATATTACAGGACAGTAAAGGTTATACCCATGAGCGGAAAGATTTTTTGGTGTGGAAAGTTCTGCTCCAAAGAAGGCTGCTAAAAATAATCTTTTTTGCCAGAGAGGAGCGTTAAAAATCCACTCGGGTACAGAAAAATCCCTTGCAGTTTTTCTGCCAAAGGGAGTTCCTAGGCTCACAAGTAAGATTGCAAGGCTGCTTGAGGTGATTTTACAAGAACTTTCTTGAGTTCGGATGCTATAGGTATTGTAATGAGTGGTTATTTTATGTTCTCTTTTGTGAATGTAAATTCTGGAGCATTTAAATCCCAGAGATAAAGTATCCTTTCTAATTTCCTGAAGGTCCTCTGGAGAACCATAAAAGGCTACGATGCCTTTTTTGTTCCTGTTAACAAAGTAAATGCAGCCATCTCCGAAAATGTAACCCATTAGTTTC
>JAGHCI010000018.1:0-4286 GCA_021160545.1 Candidatus Aerophobota bacterium
ACTTTATTCACCTTAACTTCAATTCCTTCAACTTCTCCTATGGAAATAAGATCTTTTGATGTTGAATCATGATCTATTATCTTGTAGTTATTTTTTATAAACTCTCCAAAAGCCTCTTTTTTCCACGCACAAGTTGTGGGAAGATGGGTACCTGTTGCAATAACTATTATTATATTTTCTCTTTTTACCCCGGCTTTTTCAATTCTCTTCAAAAGAGGTAAAAGTATACCATCTTTTCTATCTGCACTGTAAGGGACAGGTCTTGTATTATCAGAAACAGCTATGGCAACTTTTATTATGGAAGGATCTTTTTTAGAAGAGGCAATAATACTTTCAATTGGCAATGTTCCTACAGGATTTGAGAGAGCTTTTTCTATTTCCTCCTGGGGAAAAGATAAGGGAGGAACATGTCTCATGCTTAAAACTTCACACCAGGGAGGAACCTTTACAGAAAAAAAGTCCCTCCCGTATTCAACTTCAATTTCTTTCCAGTTTCTTATCTTCATACGTTTCCTAAAGGGGTTTATTTTTTATTTTGCTAAAATCACCTGTTATTATAGCATCAACCAGCGCACCCATGTAGATGTCAATATTTTCCTCTGTTTTTCTGGCGTCAATGTTGCCATCTTTATCTCTTTCAATTAAAGACACAGGCGCCTGCTCCAATTTGCTCCACAGTTGGGGATTTTTGGCAGCAGTGAGTATTCTTTTTTTATCCTCTTCATCCACTCCTACTTCTCCAAAGCTTGTTGGGAAGTTTATTTTCTTTAAGAGATTCATCATACCTTCTGCAACAGCCATACCGAGATCCTTCCCACTTAACTTTTCCATATCCTCTTTTATATATCCTGCCTCTTTAAAAATTCTACCTACCATCTTAAGCTGAACTTCAATTGCAGGAGCAAAAAATACTGTAGCATAAGGATTAACTATAGCACAGGCTCTTCCGTGAGTGAGTTTGTTTACAACCGAGAAGCTGAAAAGATGACCGTAATTTGTCCCTCCAACCATAATAGCATACCCACCAAGATCTGTGCCAAGACCAAGAGATATTCTTGCTTCCTCATCTCCAGGTTCCTCTATAGCTTTTGGTAAACTATTCACAATTAAACTGATACCAGCCTCTGCTATCTGCATTGTTTTTTCAAAAAATGGCTTTCCTGTTGCACCATACACAACTTCAAGACAGTGTGCTATTCCATCAAGTGCACCGTCTGCTGTAATCCCGTAAGGGGCTCCTATTGTTGTTCTGTAATCAAACACTGCCCAGGGAGGAACAATTGCCTCATCTATAATAAGTTTTTTTTGTCCTGTTAGAGGATCGGTGATGTTTGAATATTTTGTAAGATGTGCACCTGAGCTTGCAGCAGTTTGAACTGCTACTATTGGGAAAAGCTTTTTTTCTTCTTTTTTTAATCTCTCTGTTACAAGTCCCATTCCAAAATAAGGTTCAACATCATCAGGATCAAGTGTTGCAAGGATGCTTGCAGCCTTCGCAGCATCTATGGTACTTCCTCCTCCCACAGCAATAATGCTTGCAGGTCTTTTTTTTCCTATCTGATTGGCAATTCTGAAAACATCCTCTCTTGGTGCATTAGGTCTTGCACCTCTTATAATATCCAGAATAGCAACACCTTTTTTCTCAATAGATGCCTTAATCTCATCAACAAAGGGTTCAATCCACTTTTCCTCACCCCATCCTGTAATACAGAGCATGCAGGATTTTCCCTCTTTCTCTGCAAAATCCCCTACCCTTTCAAGACAACCAATACCAAAGGCATACTTTTCTTTTTTCCATTCACAAAGAAGATTTTTTGCCTTTTGTTTGTATCCTTTGACATCTGTCATTTAAAAACTCCTTTTATTTTTTCTTTTCCTCTTCCTCCAGAAACTCTCCCACAACATCAAGACTTTTTCTTTTTAAGATAAGCTCAAAGAGCCTGTTTTTTACCTCTGGTGGGAGAAGTTCAATGCTCTTTGTTGTGGAGGTATCAAGTTTTGCTGTGGGGAAAAGTTTTAAAATTTTCTCCTTCTCCTCTTCTGTGCAAAAGAGCTCAATTACCTTCATTCCTGCAAGAACATCTTTTGCAAGATGATAAAGACCTTTTTCCTTTAACCTCCTGTATCTTTCCTCATTAACCCATATGTTAACTTTATATTTTTTCATTTTCACCTCTTTTGCTAAAAGCTTTCAAGTTCAAATACAGGCTGCCTTTTCTCAAGGTATTCCTTTGTGCAGAAAGGAGAACCAAATCCATACTTTTGTGCACACTCCTGCACAACTTCAAATACCTCAGGTCTTAAAACAAGAGGAGTGGGTTTTACCTTATCTTGAATCATACTTCTTATCATGGTGCCACTGAAGTTTTGTCTTTTATCTCTGTGACCACAAAGTCCTGAGTAGGTTACCTCCCTGCAGACAGGACAGTACCACCATTCAAGAACTCTTACAGGTTTTATATTAAGACTTTCTTGGGGAATTCTGTCAAATATCCTGTGGGCATCATAAGGGTCATAAAAACTTCCAACTCCTGCATGGTCTCTTCCAAACATATGGTGGGTACAACCCATATTTTCTCTTAAGATAGCATGAAATATTGCCTCTTTTGGTCCTGCATACCTCATATCCCACAGGACAAAACTTACCATATGTATATCCTCTCTAAAGTATCCTGCCTCCTGCAAAGCTTTGTGAGATAATAAAATTGCCTCATCTATATAGTCACCTTCCCTTTTTGGTCCAATTATACAGCTTACAAGAATACCTGTTTGAAGCTTTTCCACAGGAAGGCAGTTATTTGCAGAAAACCAGGCTCCCTTCATGAGCCACTCATGCCCTGTGTGAGGAACATTTCTTGTCTGATGGGCAACTATTTTCTTCCATCCTCTTTTTTCAAACTCTTCCCTTAGCTTTTTTGGTGTATACCAGAACCTGTCATAAGGCATGTTAAATTTTGGCTTGTTTACAAGGGTAACTTTTCCTCCAATAAATGTATCTTTCATGTTTTTAAATATTCTCATACCAGGATGTTTTTCAGAGGTTGTTCCAAGAACAGCCTCTGCCATCTTAGTTTTGTCATAAAAGAAGATATCCTCCACCTCACAGATTGCAAGAGGCCTTTTTTTGTAAGTTAAAAGAATCTTGTCCTCTTTTTTTATCCTTTCTGCATCCTCTCTCTCAACATCAAGGACAATTGGTATTGACCAGAGTGTACCATCTTTGAGAGTCATTTTCTCACAAACAGATATAACATCCTCTTTTCTCATGAAACCTTCAAGAGGTGTGAAAAATCCATAGCAAATATTTATACACTCCCTTGCACATCTTCCTGTAACCTCTATTTTTTCAAGCCCTTCTATTTTTTCTTTTGCCTCAGCTTGAGAAAAAACCACTCTCTCAACAATTTCTTTCCCACCGTGCCCTACAAAGTTCATGTTTTTCTCTCCTTTTAATCAAAGAGTAGAATTATCAGTCCATAAGAGTTCCACCATTAACATCCAAAATCTCACCTGTTATAAAAGAAGCCTCAGGTGAGGCCAAAAACAATACACAAGCTGCAATATCCTGCGGTGTTCCCATCCTTCCGAGAGGAACAAGGGGAGTAACCATCTTTTTTTTATTTTCGTCAGTAGCCTCAGTAGCAATTGACCCTGGGGCTACTGCATTGACATTTATGTTATAAGGGGCAAGTTCGTAGGCAAGAGACTTTGTAAGACTTATAATACCGGCTTTAGATGCACAGTAATGTGCTTTTGTTGGAGTACCGGGCCTGCTATAAACAACCCTTCCTGTTTTTCCTGTAAACGAGGTAATATTTATAATTTTACCTTCTTTTTGTTTAATCATCTGTCTTGCTACAAATTTGCTACAGATAAATACACCTTTCAAGTTTATATTCATTACTCTATCCCACTCCTTCTCATCAAGGTCCACTATAGGGATAGAATCAGCAAATACAGCTGCATTATTAACCAAAATATCAATCCTTCCCCATCTTTCTACTATTTTGTTCACCATATTCTCCACTTCAGTGCTATCTGAAACATCAGTTTTTAAGGCAAATGCACTAAACCCTTTTGAGGAAATTATCTGGGCCACTTTCTCTGCCTCTTCAATGTCAACATCATTAATAACTACAGTCGCTTTTTTCTCAGCAAACTTCTCAGCAATTACCCTCCCTACACCTCTTGCAGCACCTGTGATAAGGGTGATTTTTCCCTGGAATTCCATCATTTTCTCCTTCTCTTTACTTATTTCATTACAAGATTCGGTATAAACATAACAA
>JAGHCI010000143.1:0-7572 GCA_021160545.1 Candidatus Aerophobota bacterium
AGATATGCTTTAGTGGCCTTTCTCTATCTTCAAATAAGTCAGTGATAACTTTTTCCTGGCAGATAGCCTGAAGAGTAAGAGGATGAATAAAATAAGTTGCAGATTTTGTCATCACAGGATAAACACGAGCCTTTTCTTTCTTTAAAAGCCTTGCTATCTCCGCTGCCTTATAAGCCGCTATGCTCCCTGTAATTCCCAAAATAATGTTCTTGTTTTCAAGTTTTTCCATATAATTCCCTCAAACAAAAGGATTTGTCATTTTTTCCTGCCCCACTTCTGTTTCCGGACCATGCCCCGGGAAAATTTTCGTATTTTCCGGTAAAGAGAAAATTCTTTCCTTTATAGATTTTCTAAGAAGATCGAAATCACCTCCAAGAAAATCTGTCCTTCCCACACCTCTATAAAAGATAGTATCTCCTGTAAAAATAATATCATCTTTCCTTAAACAAATACTTCCTGGTGTATGACCTGGGGTATGTATAACCTCAAACTCAATATCACCTGCGATTATCTTATCTTTGTTCCTTACCAACCTGTCAGGTGGAGAAAATCTGCGTGGGTTCTGGAGCAGGGAAGAAAGGTTCAAATCGGGATTTTCCAGAAAGGAAATCTCATCAGGATGAAGTAAAAATCTGGCACCGGTGAATTTTCTAACCTCTTCTAAGCAAGCTATATGGTCTATATGAGCGTGAGTTGCAACTATGTAAAAAATCCTTAATTTGTTTCTTGCTATAGTAGCTAAAATCTCCTCAGCCTCTCCCCCAGGGTCCACTACGACACCATTTTTATTCTCATCTGCCACTATGTAGCAGTTTGCCTGAAATTCTCCTACAATAAGTTTTTTTAGAAACATCAGTATTTTATTATAGAAAAAACATCGTACCCTGCCAAATTTTCTCTCCCTTTTAAATCAGTTAATTCTATAAGAAAGCAAACTCCTACCACTTTTCCTCCAAGTTTTTCAATCAACCTGCAGCAAGCCTTAGCAGTCCCCCCTGTCGCTATAACATCATCAAATACAAGAACACTGTCTCCTTCTTTTACAGCATCCTGATGTATCTGAACCTCATCCTCTCCGTATTCCAGGCTATAGGTCACACTTTCCACTTTGTAAGGGAGCTTTCCCGGTTTTCTAACAGGTATAAATCCAACTCCAAGCTCATAGGCAACAGCAGCTCCCAAAATAAACCCTCTTGCCTCAGGACTTACAACATAATCAATATTTTTTTGCCTGTAATTATCGGCAATAAGATTTACCGCTTTTTTAAAAGATACTGCATCCTTTAAAAGAGGAGTTATATCCCTGAAGATAATTCCTTTTTTGGGAAAATCTTTAATATCTCTTATCTTTCCTGCTAATTCATCTACAACTTCTTCTCTCATCGTTTACCTCCTTTACTGGGAAAAGGTTGTAGAAGGTACTGCCCCTTTTATCTCAATTCTTATCTCCCCTTTCTGCCACTCATCTAATGATGGAAAGTAAAAAATATCAACTACCTGTCCTGGCAGAAATTTCCTTTCTCTCCCATCACCTGTTAAGTCAAACCAGAAAGCTTTGAATTGTTTCTCTTTCGAAAAGTCACTTAAAACAAGCTCTTTTCCTCTCCTAAGAGGTCGAGAATCAACAACCTTAACATTCTTAGCCAGAAATACGGGTTTTGGATTACCCGGACCAAAGGGTGAGAGGATCTGCAACTGTCTTGCAAGTTCTACGTTAATTTCTCTTAAATCTATCTCGGCATCAAAAAACTTACAGGGAGTAAAGTCATCAGAAGAAAGAGTTCTGGAGGCAATAAAATTTAGCCTTTCCTCAAGTTTTTTTATATTATCTGCGGGCAAGGTCATCCCTGCAGCCATCTCATGACCACCAAAACTTGTTAGAAGATCAGAGCAGTTTAAAAGAGCGTCAAATATAGAAAAATTAGGTATACTTCTTGCAGAGCCCCTTGCAATATTTTTCTCTATTGAAAAAGCAATGGCAGGTCTGTGATATTTTTCCTTAAGATAAGAGGCGACAAGTCCAACTACTCCTGGATGCCAGCTTTCCTTTGCCACCACCAGGACTTGCTTAATTTTACCGGAAATAATCTCTTCTGCCTGCTCGCACATTTTCTTCTCAAGATTTTGCCTTCTGGAATTCTCTCTGTTCAATTTACGAGCAAGCAGCGCAGCCTCACCCGGAGAGTCTGACAAAAGAAGCTTCACCGCAGTCTTGGCAAGGGATAAACGGCCACAGGCATTAAGTCTCGGAGCAAGAATATATCCAACCTCTCTTTCTCTTATCTTCCTTCCCGAAAGACCTGCCACATTTATAAGCGCTCTAAGACCTGCGCAGGTTGTCGCTGAAGGCAACATCTCAAGACCTAATTTTACCAGGGTTCTGTTTTCTCCAACAAGAGAAACAATATCAGCAAGAGTTCCAATAGCCACAAGATCAAGATAGGTCTTAAGCCTTTCCTCAGGAAAACCCACCCTGCTTGCAATAGCCTGACACAGTTTAAATGCAACTCCTACACCAGAAAGTTCTTTAAAAGGATAACTGCATTCTGGATTGTGAGGGTTAATAATTAAAAAATCAGAAGGAAGCTTTTTTGAAACCTGATGGTGATCTGTAACTATCACATCAATTCCCAGAGAACGAGCAAATCTTATCTCCTCTAAGGAAGAAGTCCCGCAATCACAGGTTATTATAAGATTTATACCCTTAGAAGAGGCTTTTCTGATAGCTTCTTTATTTAAACCGTATCCTTCTGTCTGTCGATGAGGAATGTAATAGTAAGCGGGGAATTTCAAATCTTTCATAAATTTCAAGATAAGACTTGTAGCTGTTATCCCGTCCACATCGTAATCTCCATAAATGAGTATCCTCTCACGACGAGAAATAGATAAAAGAATCCTCTCCACCACCTCCTCCATACCCTTCATTAAAAAAGGATCATGAAGTTTATCAAACGAGGGAAAAAGGTAGTCCTCAAAATCTTCTTTATTTATGCCCCTGTTTAAAATAAGAGCCACTAAAAGAGGAGAAAGCTTCCACTTTTGAGAAAGAGAAAGACACTCCTCCTCTTCCCATTTTTTTCTTAAAAGCCACCTTATCTTCATTTGACTGGAATTATAGATTATCCTCACCTTTCAGTCAATTTTCAACCTCAAACCTGTACCAGCCACTTGATTTTTTTATCTTCATTCCCTCACTTATTATCATCCCCTCCACTCCAGATAAATTCTCTATAAGATTTAAACCCTCCACAGGACCCAATACAAAGACACCCGTTGCAAGAGCATCAGCACTTGTGCAATTAGAAGAGATTATGGTAACTGACATAGGATTATTCTGCACCGTCCATCCCGTAAAAGGATTTATTATGTGACCAAATCTTTTCCCTTTTATGATGTAATATCTACGATAATCACCGGAAGTGGCAACTCCTCTATTTGAAACCTCAATAACTCCCACAACTTCTCTATCTTTGCGAGGATGTTGAATCCCCACCTTCCATTTGCCGTGAGGACCTTCTCCAAGACAATACATATCACCTCCTGCATTTACCAGGGCATTCTTAACACCTTCTTTTTTTAAAGCTTCTATAGCCCTGTCCACAGCGTATCCTTTGGCTATCCCACCAAGATCAATTCTCATGCCTTTTTTTTCAAAAAAAACTTTTTCATCTTGAATTTTAACACCATTATAACCAACAAGAGAAAGTGCCTGCTTAAGCTCTTCTGAGGTTGGCAATCTTTTCTCGCTCCCCATTTTTCTCCAGAGTCTAACAAGTGGACCAACAGTAATATCAAAAGCACCTTTTGTGACTTTAGAAAAATATATCGCTTTAAGAATAACTTCCCTCACCTCAGGAGAAACAGAAAGCTTCCCCCTCCTGTTAAGAGTGCCAACTTCACTCCAGGGGTCATAATCATTCATAAGAGAGGTTACCCTTTTTATCTCTTCAAAGGCTTTTTGTATCTCTCTGAGGGAAGCATCGGCAATTATTGTAACATAGGTTGTCATAATAATCTGCGTTTGAGAGATAAACTCTGCCCCACTTCTTCCTGCAAAAAAGAAAAAGAAAAAAAATATTAAAGAGAAAAATAAAAATATAAGTTTTTCCATTTTCCCCAGATTAACCTAAAATAAAAGGTTCCACACAACATATTTTACAGAAAAGGTCTCGCAGTCCCTCATCTACTGTGAAATAAAAAATTTGCCACCCCTCATCTAAAAGCTCCCTGCAAACTTTAACCTGCTCCTTTCTTCTGATAGCATCAGAGGTGAGAAATGCATCGTCAAGAAGAATAAAAGCCTCCTCAGAAAAACCCCTTTTAATAAGCCCCAATCTCAAAGAAAAAAGTAGCTGGTCTTTTGTTCCACTACTAAGAACATCAAGAGGATAATTTCTTCCATTAGATGCCAGAGCGTAAATAGAACCATTTTTCCACAAAAGCTCCCTGTAACGTCCACAGGTAATTTTTTCAAAATAAAAACTTGCACCTTCTTTTTTATCCCTTACAGCATCAGCAAGCACCTTTTCCATTTCTTTGCTTATCTCAGAAAGAACATCCCTTGCCAGCAAAGCTGCCTTCCTGTTAAAATAAAAAGAATTTAACTCATTTTCTATCTCTTCAATCTCCCTCCAGATATCAGTTGCCCGGGTAATGTTTAATCTTCCAAGCTCTCCGGAGGTGAAAGATGTTATCTCTGCTCTCAAACTATCTATTTCCTCGTCCAACCTTGAGATTTCCTCCTCAATTTTCTCTTGCATTTTTAATTCTTCGTCCGAAATTTCTGGCTTTTCAATTTCCTCTGTCGCCTCTTTTTCCCAAATTGCAGGATCATCTGTCCTTAAAATGTCCTTTAACATCTGTTCTTTTGAGTTAACAAAAAGTTCTAAATTTTTTTTCTCTTCCAGCTTCTCTCTTAACTTATCGACCTCAGGAAGGCCTGTTTTATCACGCAGTATTTTAACCTCCTCTTCCACCTTTTCTATCTTTTTCCTGACTTCATCAAATTTTCTTTCCTCTTCTTTCAATCTTAAAAATTTTTTTTCTTTCTCCTCCAGTATCCCCTTTATCCGGGCCTCAATTTGAGATATAGAAAGATCAAAAGAGGAGGACATTTTGAGTATATCCTCTACTTTTTTTATATCAGGCCATATTTTTCTGCTCTTCCGAATAACAGACTCCTCCTTCTTTTGCAGCTTATGCTCTTTTGCCTTCAAAGCATAAGACAAAATTAAAAAACATACCCCTGCAAGGAGAAGAAGAACAGAAAGAAAAATATAAAAAATGTCCTTTCTCATTAAAAAAAGCAAAAATATACCACCAATACCCAACGCAGAACCTGAAACTAAGTAATAAGGAATCTTTAATCTGTCAGATTCTGTGTTTTTTCTGGCAACCTCAATTTCTCTTACCTCATCAGTTATAGAAAGTGCATTCAGTCTATCCCTCTCAGAGACAAGCTTTTCTTTTTCTTTTTTGAGCAAATCTTCCTTTTGAGAAAAATCATCAAGCTCTTCCTTTATCTCCTGGATATACTTTTCAACATTTTTCTTTTCTATCATAAGTTTGCTGCGCTCTTCTTCTTTTTTCAACCATTCTCTGTAGTCTTCTTCTCTATATCTTTCATAATCAAGAAGATGTCTTTTTCGAGAAAGCCAGTCATAGTATATTTTTCTTATTCTTTCTTTCTCCCTGTAAAGCTTCAAAAGCCTTATTTTTTCGCTTTTTTCTTTAAGTTTTTCTCTCTTTTTCACCTTCTCCTCAAGAATTTTTTCCTTTTCTTTTATACTCTTTAACCTGCCAATTGCCTCAATTAAACTTTTCTTTTTTTCCTCCTTCCTTTTTATCTCTGACTTTATATATCTTGGTCCTCTATCACTCCACTCTCCCTTAGGAGTAACACCAACCTCATCTGCTATTTTTTCCCATATTTTTTCTATGTTGACAGGAATACCTGAAAGAAATTCCTTGATCCTGTCCTGCCATACCTCATCCTCTCTCAAGCTAAGGTCCCCTGCTCTTATTATAAAAAGACTGGCAAGATGATAGTGAGGAAGGTTTACTATTTTCTCAAACCGTAATTTCCCGGGGAAAATGTATTCTCTTCCTGAGTGTTCAACATTTAAAAAGACACTTCTTCTTAAATCACCCGGTGTATCTTTTTCAAATCTTTCCTGTCCAGGAAAAATAGCTTTTCCCTGAAAAAGAGCAGAGGTTATAGCATCGACAAGAGCAGTCTTTCCTGCCTCATTTCTTCCGTAAATGAGATTAAACCTTTCACATTTCAAGTGAAAATTTTTAATTGGTCCGTAGTTTACTATTTTTATCTCTTTTATTCTCATCTTCTCAATTTATCAAGAGCGGAAAAAGTTAGCTCTAAGGCTCTATCTCTTATCTTTTCATCTATATTTTTGGTGCCAAGTTTTTCTATAAAAAGAGAGAGAATGGGTCTTTTGACAAGCTCTCCCCAGTTTTTAATCTCACAGCAAATCTCTATTTTTTTAAAAAAACCTCCTTTACTCTCTTTTATTTTCTTTATGTTTTCTTTGAACTCACCTTCACTTATTCCTACAGATCCTTTTACCCTTCCATCAAGCATAACCTTTTCAGAGGCAAGTCTTTGCAGGTCTTTTTCAATTCTATCAAGCACGTCTTTTTCTCTTCCTGGAAAAACCATCCACTCGCACCTTTCCCAGTAGGGAGAGATATCAACGGCTATTTTTTCAACTTTTACCTCCTTTTTGCTTAAAAAAGACAAAAAAGCAACATATCTTTGACCTATACAGCGTTTACTGGTTGCAACAGGAGAGCCAGGATAAACCACACACGTTTCATTAAGGTTAAATTCAGTAAAGGATGAGTGATAGTGACCGAGAGCAAGATAAGTTGTTTTCCCTTCCACATCCCACCTGTAAATGGGCATATACTCTGCTATTTCCTCTTCTTCCTCTACTTCTCTGTAAATATGAGGAAAGACTCTATCATAAAAGGTACCGTGAGTTATAATAATTTGAGGCTCAAGGTTAATTTTCTTCATACATTGAGAAAAGTCAGAATCGGGTTGGAAGGGAATGGCCACAATTTTTAATCCTTTAAATTCAAAAAAGGAAGGACTATCTTTTAGTACAATTACATTTTTACCATAATCTACTTGAACAGAATAAGAAAGATAATCATGATTTCCCGGCACAATTAAAATGGGCACTTTTGATTTGTCAAAAATGCTCCGAACTTTGCTTCTCAAAAAAGATGCCTCAACATCACTTTCAAACAAATCTCCCGCAATTATCAGTGCATCTGCCAATTTCTCTGCCTTAGAAACTATCCAGGACAGAACATCCAAACCAAAAGGTTCATCCCTTCTAAGATGAAGATCAGCTGTATGAATAAACTTCACAACCATGGATTGGGACTTTTTATTATTTACTTTAACCATAGCAAATAAGCACTCTCTGTCAATAAACACATTGATACAGTTAAAAATTTAATCAAAGGAACGGCGGGTTGCTCAAAAAACCTTTAACTTCTGGCAGGAAATAAAAGAATTGAAGAAAATATCTTTATGCCAAATCT
>JAGHCI010000052.1:0-2798 GCA_021160545.1 Candidatus Aerophobota bacterium
ACCATAGAAAATGTTCTGTGCCAGATAAGTAAAGGTCTTAGAGAATTCTATCCTGATTTAAAAAGTGTAATCATTGTATCAGATGGTGGTTCAACTGATGAGACTCGCGAAAGAGCCGAAAAAGCTGACACAGGTAAAGCAGAGAAAATAATAACCATTTACAAAGGAATACCTGGCAAGGGGAGTGCCCTTCGAACAGTATTTTCTGCTGTGTGTAATCTTGAGGCAAAATTGGGACTTTGCCTTGATGCTGATCTTCGCTCCATAAAACCTGACTGGATAAAAAAACTTGCACAGCCAATTGTGGAGGAAAAATGCGACTTTGTTGCTCCTTTATATCTTCGCCACAAGTACGACGCAACAATAACAAATGATATAGCCTATCCTTTAACAAGAGCTTTATACGGGATAAGAGTGCGTCAACCAATAGGAGGAGATTTTGGATTTTGCAGAGAACTTGCCCTTGATTATCTGGAAGAAGATGTGTGGGAATCGGATGTGGCAAAATTTGGTATAGATATTTTTATGACAACAACAGCTATATGCAATGGATATAGAATTGGGGAATCTCCTCTTGGAGCAAAGTCACACAATCCAAAAGACCCCATCTCTCTTACTCCCATGTTCAGAGAAGTTGTTGGAACAATGTTTGACCTTGCAGAAAAGTATGAAAAAAGATGGAAGAGAATAAAAGGAAGCGTTCTTCCCAGAATAACATGTGAGGTTGAATTTATAGAACCAGGAGAGGTCACCCTCTCAGTAGAAAAACTTGAAGCAAACTTTAGAGCAGGATGGGAAAGATTTTCCGGGCTTTGGAAAAAAATTCTTGACGGTTTAAATTTTAAACATTTAAAGAGAGTAAGAGAAGAAAAAGATCTCCTTTATGCCTCCTCCTGGGCGAGAATAGTTTATGACTATATGGTAGCCCATCATAAGAAAATAGCAGATGTGGACAGGGCAACACTCCTCTGGAGCCTTGTCCCGATTTATCAGATAAGAGTTGCCTCATTTGTAAAACAGACAGAAGGAGTAACAAGTGAGCATGCAGAGAGAATAATAGAAGATCAGGCTCAAATATTTGAAGATTGCAAAAGCTATCTTATAGAGAGGTGGGAAAGTTAACTTTGTATTTTTTCACTCCTTCCTGGTAAAGGTCACAACCTTTTGCATCGTTAACTACAATTAAAGGGAAATCCTCTACATCGAGTTTGTGAATAGCCTCTGTTCCCAGATCCTCGTAAGCTATAACTTTCGAGTCTTTGATATGCTTTGCTAAAAGAGCACCCACCCCACCAATAGCTGCAAAGTAAACTGCTTTATACTCTTTCATTGCATCTTTTACTTCCCGACATCGATAACCCTTTCCTATCATGCCCTTCAACCCTGCCTTAAGGAGATATATAACATAAGGATCCATCCTAGAGCTTGTGGTAGGACCAATAGAACCTGTAATTTTTCCAGGTGGTGTGGGAGAAGGACCTGTATAATAGATAATCTGTCCATTTAAATCAAAAGGGGGCTCTCCTTTCTTTTTAATTTCCTCAACAAGTCTTTTATGTGCTGCATCACGAGCTGTATATACCGTACCGCTTAACAAAACTTTATCACCGATTTTAAGCTTTAAAATATCATCGTCTGACAAAGGTGTCCTTAACCTCACTTCATCTTTCATAAATTTCCTCTAAATTTCAATTTCTCTGTGCCTTGCTGAATGACACTGCATGTTAACCGCTACAGGCAGTGAAGCAATATGACAGGGAAAATACTCTATGCTCACCCATAAAGCAGTAATCCTTCCCCCAAATCCCTGAGGCCCAATGCCAAGCCTATTTATTGACAGAAAAAGTTCCTCTTCCAGTTTTGCATATCTTTGGTCAGAATTGTGCTTGCCTACCTTCCTCAAAAGAGCCTTCTTTGCGAGAAAAGCCGCCATTTCAAAATCGCCCCCTACTCCAACTCCCACAATTACAGGGGGACAAGGGTTAGGACCTGCATCTTTTACTGTCTTAACGACAAAATTTTTTACTCCTTCCACTCCATCTGCAGGTTTTAACATACAGAGTCTACTCATATTCTCTGCACCCCCTCCTTTAGGAGCAAAGATGATTTTAATCTTGTTACCCGGGACAATACGTGTATGTATGATGGAAGGAGTATTATCTTTTGTATTAACACGGTCAAAGAGAGGATCAGAAACTATGGATTTGCGAAGGTATCCTCTAGTATATCCCCGCCTTACTCCCTCATTTATAGCCTCTTCAATATTCCCTCCTTCTATCACCACCTCCTGACCGAAATCTACAAAGAAAACACAAATTCCTGTATCCTGACACAGGGGAAGGTTTTCCTTTGGTGCAACTTCTGCATTTTCTAAAATTTTCTGGAGGATTTCCTTACCTAAGGGAGACTCCTCCCTTTGGTATCTATCCTTTAAAGCATCCAAAACATCCTGCGGAAGGTAGCGATTTGCCTCAATACAAAGCCTTTCCACAGCTTTTACAATTTCCTCTGCCTTTACTTTTCTCAATTCTTACCTCTCAAATCTCAATCCCCTGGGGCAGGTGGGATTATCTTCTCTTCCATTAAAATTTTAACCTCATCTCTTGCTCTTTTTATTATGGAAGATGCCTTTTTGTAAAGCTCTTCTTTTGAAAGAGCCTGCCTTGCAATGCCCTGCTCAATTGCCTTCATACCAACAGCAACTGCCTCTCTTGGAAATACCTCCCATTCATCCATTGTGGGAAGGATATAGTCCTCCCTTAATCCTTTTTCCTCTGCACACCTTGCAAGCTCACGTG
>JAGHCI010000145.1:0-5573 GCA_021160545.1 Candidatus Aerophobota bacterium
CCCAGAGTAAGAGAGTTTGCAGGATATATTCCCGGGGGAAGTCCCTGGTTTAAAAATTTCTACTTTATGCCAGAGATAGGGGGTGAGGTAACATCTGAGGATTACGAAAGTAGCTTCTATGTTAAAAACAGGTCTTTTTCCTCCATTGGAGAGGTTGGATACATTCACAGGGGAAGTCAATGGCAGACGGTAAATCTTAAAGAAGGTGGTGACTGGAGGATACTTGACAGGATTACAACCTCCTTCCCTCCTGAAAAACCTGTAAAGGGCAGGATAAACATAAATACAGCAGCATCCTGTGTGCTTCAATCTCTTCCTCTTGTTGATTTAAAGCTTGCAGAGCAAATTATAGCCTACTGCGATAGCAAAGATGGTCCTTTTGATGAGATAGGAGAGATTGCCTGCGTTAGAGGGATACAAAAGCTCGGTTTTAATGGATGGGATGATGATGGGGATGGGTGGATTGATGAGGATGATGAGAAAGAGGCTATTTTAAGAAAGATTTCAAACCTTATCACTGTCCGCAGTAACTGCTTTACCATTGTGTCATTAGGAAAGGTTGTAAGAGGAGGGAAAACTGTTGCCGAGAAAAAGATAAAGGTTGTGGTGGACAGGGGAAAATCTCCTGTGAAAATTCTCTATTACAGGGAAATTTCTTCGGATTAAAAATAGATAAAATCTGCAGATTCTTTCCTCGTTCCCACTTTCTTTCAATCTGTATTTCATCTTCCTCATTTGGTCGGAGTTGACTGAATCTTAGTTTAGAATAAAATTAGATGACCACTTTATTTACAGGAGGAAAGCTTGCCAAAAACTATAGCTGAGATAAATGAAAAAATAAGGAAGGGGAAGGCTGTTGTGGTTACGGCAGAGGAGATAATAGATATAGCAGAGGAGGAGGGGATTAAAAAAGCTGCAGAAAAGGTGGATGTTGTTACCACTGCAACTTTTGGTCCCATGTGTTCCTCCGGTGCCTATATTAACATTGGTCATACAAAGCCAAGAATAAGACTTGGTGGAGGAAAAGTTTATCTTAACGGTATCCCCGCTTATGCAGGTTTTGCGGCAGTTGATATTTTTATTGGTGCAACAGCTCTTCCCGAGGATGACCCTCGAAACAAAATATATCCCGGTGAGTTCAGATATGGAGGGGGGCACCTTATAGAGGACCTTGTTGCAGGAAAAGATATAAAGTTTGAGGCTATAGCTTACGGGACTGACTGTTACCCGAGAAAGCATCTTGAAACCTGGATAAATATAAAGGATTTAAATCAGGCAACGCTTTTTAACATAAGAAACGCTTATCAAAACTACAATGTTGCCGTAAATCTTTCTGATAGGGTAATTTACACTTACATGGGGGTTTTGCGTCCTCATCTTGGCAATGCCAACTACTCAACCTGCGGGCAGCTTTCTCCTCTTATGAATGACCCTTATTATGAGGTGACAGGAATAGGAACAAGGATTTTTCTTGGAGGGGGGACAGGTTATATAGTCTGGTATGGAACCCAGCACAACCCAAATGTTCCCCGTACAGAGAGGGGCATTCCAAAAGAGGGTGCGGGAACCATAGCTGTTATTGGAGATTTGAAGAAGATGAGTCCCGAGTACCTCCAGGGAACAAGCATGACAGGTTACGGGGCAACCTTAAGTGTGGGGATAGGCATCCCTATACCCATCCTCAACGAGAGGATTCTTTATTACACCACTGTGAAAGATGAGGAAATTTATGCGCCAGTTGTGGACTACAGCAGTGATTATCCCAATCTTTCCCCCACCACTCTGGGGGAGGTAAGCTATGCCGAGCTTAAATCAGGAAAGATAGTTGTGAAGGGGAAAGAAGTTCCCACGGGTTGCCTTTCAAGTTATAAAAAGGCAAGGCAGATTGCAAACACATTAAAGGAATGGATAAAGAAAGGAGAATTTTTACTTACCGAGCCTGTTGCTCCTCTTCCCTCTGTTAATTCAGGAATTTGCTTTAAGCCTCTTAAAGAAAGACCTATCAATGAAAATAACAAAAATAAGTATACAGGTAAAGTTTAAATTTTAAAGGAAAAATCATGGAAAAGATTGATCTTCACATTCACACTGTTTATTCAGATGGAACCTATACTCCGGGGGAAGTTGTTAAAAAGGCAAAAGAGATAGGCCTTGTGGCAATTTCCATAACAGATCATGATTCTGTGGAAGGAGTTGAGGAGGCACTTCAGGCTGGAAGGGAATTTGGAGTTGAGGTTGTTCCGGGAGTTGAAATGAGCTCTGACGTGGATCACGATGAGATCCACATCCTGGGGTATTATCTTGACTTTAAAAAGAAAGAATTTTTGTCAAAGCTTGATTATTTTCAAAAAATAAGGATTGAGAGGAATGAGAGACTCTTTCGTCGGCTTGAGGAGCTTGGGATGCCGGTAAGCTCTGAAGAAGTTTTGAAGCTTGCTCCAAAAGGTGTTGTAAGTAGACTTCATATTGCAAGATGTATGGTGGAAAAAAAATATGTAAGCTCCATTGACGAGGCATTTGAGGAGTGGCTCAACCCCGGGAAACCTGCTTATGTTGAAAGAGAGAGGATTTCTCCTTTTGAGGTGATAAATCTTATTCTTGAGGCAGAGGGTGTGCCTGTTTTTGCTCATCCTTTTTTGTCAAGAAGAGATGACCTTATTCCTAAGATGATAGATGCAGGTCTTATGGGGATAGAGGTTTACCACTCCACGCATGACGAAAAAACAGTCAAGCATTATATGGAGATTGCAAAAAGATACGATCTCTTAATAACAGGTGGCTCTGACTGTCATGGAGAGGCAAAGGATGAGGTTTTAATGGGAAAGGTAGATGTCCCTGTGTCAGTTCTGTGGGAACTCAAAAAGGCAAAAGCAAAGCTCGCACAGAGAGTGAGGGAGGTCTGAGTTTATGAGCTTTGTTTACATTAAAACCTATGGTTGTCAGATGAACGAATATGACTCAGAGGTGATAGCAGGTATTCTGCAAGAGGAAGGATATGAGCTTACCTCTGAGCTTAAAAAAGCAGACATTGTTCTTGTTAATACCTGCTATGTCAGAGAGAAAGTGAAGCAGAAGGTTTTCAGCTTCTTAGGGGAGCTTAAGAAGATAAAAAAAGAAAAACCCTCTCTCATACTGGGAGTGGGGGGCTGTCTTTCCCAGAAAGACCCTGAGGAAATTAAAAAAAGGGCGTCTTTTGTTGATATAATCTGGGGAACCTCAAACTTTCACAGACTTCCTGAGTTCCTTAAGATTGTAAAAAAGGAGAAAAAAAGTGTTGTAAATGTGGAGGAAGAGGATTTACCCCATCTTTTACCTGCTAAAAGAAAGAAAAAATTCTCCGTCTTTGTTCCTGTTATGAGGGGGTGCAATAACTTCTGTTCTTACTGTAATGTTCCTTATGTAAGAGGAAGGGAAAAAAGCAGACCCCCTGATGTTATTTTAAAAGAGATAAAAGATGCTGTATCTGAAGGATGCAGGGAAGTTGTGCTTTTGGGACAAAATGTTAACTCCTACGGGAAGGACCTTGAGAGAAAAATTGATTTTGCTGACCTTTTATCTGAGGTTAACAGGGTGGAAGGACTTTGCAGGATAAGATTTACAACCTCTCATCCCAAAGACCTCTCAGAAAAACTTATTTTACAGATGGCTTATCTTGATAAGGTCTGCGAGCACCTTCATCTTCCCCTGCAGGCAGGCTCCAATAAAATTTTAAAACTTATGAGAAGATGTTACACACGGGAGGATTATCTTAAGCTGGTTGAGAAAGTTCGCCTTTTTATTCCTGATATAGCCCTTACGACTGATATTATAGTGGGGTTTCCCGGTGAGACGGAGAAAGATTTTGAGGATACACTCTGGATGCTGGAGAAGGTAAGGTTTGATGGGGCTTTTACCTTTGCTTATTCTCCCATACCTGGCACAAGGGCAGCAGGATTTGAGAATCAGGTTCCTCTGGAGGTCAAGAAAAAAAGACTGAGAAGGCTTATACAGTTCCAGCAGAAAATTACAGAGGAGAAAAATAGAGCCTTTGTTGGGAAGGAAGTGGAAGTTCTTGTTGAAGGTCCTTCAAAAAAGGACCCTGACATTCTTGAAGGAAGAACAAGGCACAATAAAATTATTGTTTTTAAAGGAGAAAAACATCTTATAGGAAAGCTTGTCAGGGTAAAGGTTGAGGAGGCAGGTTGCTGGGCTTTAAAGGGAAGACTTGTGGAGAAAAAGGAAAAGATTTTTCTTTAAATAGTGCTTTAAATAAATTGAACGGGGAAAAGAAGAGATTAAATACTGTCCTGGTAATTACAGGACCAACAGGTGCAGGGAAAACAAAAATTGCTCTTTCTCTTGCAAAAAAGGTAAGGACAGAGATTATCTCTGCTGATTCCCGTCAGATATACAAGGGCATGGATATAGGGACAGATAAGGTTTCAGAGGATATAAGGAAAGAGATTCCTCATCATTTGATTGATGTTGCACTTCCTTCTGAGGTTTTCACTGTGGCAGATTTTAAGGAAAGGGCAGAAAAAATAATAGAAAAACTTCTTGAAGAAGGAAAGCTTCCCCTTGTCTGTGGCGGAACAGGACTTTACATAAAAGCCCTAACCTGCGGTATTTTTAAAGGTCCTGGAAGAGATGAGAAATTGAGGGAAAAGCTTAAGAAAAAGGCAGGAAAAGAAGGGCTTTCTTTTCTTTACAGAGAACTTAAAAGAATTGACCCTGTTGCGGCAGAACGCATTCATCCTCATGATGAGGTCAGGATAATAAGGGCACTTGAGGTATTTTACAAAACAGGTATGCCCATATCCTACCACCAGCAGGAGAAAACTTTTGCTCCCTCCTGGCAGGTGATAAAGGTTGGCATCTGCTGGAGGGATAGAAAAACCCTCTATCAGGTTATAGAAAAGAGAGTTGACAGGATGGTGGAAAAAGGTCTTGTTGGAGAAGTGAGAAGGCTTCTTGAGGAAGGACACCGGGAGGACCTTCCCTCAATGCAGGCTATAGGATACCGCCAGATGGTAAAATACATAAAGGGGGAAATTTCCTTTGGGGAGGCTGTAAGACTTATAAAACGGGATACAAAAAGGTTTGCAAAACGTCAGTTTACCTGGTTCAGAAAGGAAAAGGATATTATATGGCTTGAGAGGGAAAATTTTTCTTCTGTGGATGATGTTGCAGAGAAGATAGTATCCATTTTGCTGGAGAAAGCCCCTGAGACAGGAAAAGCTCTTTTAGGTCCTTGACAAATTTTCTGATTGGATTATTGTAAAACTAATTATAAATAAGATTTCAGGGTGTAGCATTTGACAAAAAAATATAGGTTGGTATATTTTATTCTCAAGAAAGGGAAGGAAAGGGCAGTTCCTGAAAAAATTTTTATAAGAAGGAGGTGAGGCGAGGAAGGCAGAAGTAAAATTTAAACCAAAAAAGTGCTTCTTTGTTCGGTGAGGAATATCTGGAAAAGAAGTGGAGAAGGAAAAGAAAATAATATAAAAAGTAAGGAGGAGGAAGGATGAAGAAAGTTTTAGTTGGGGCATTGATTGCCTGTCTAACCTTAAGTCTTGCCACAGTTGCTTTTGCAG
>JAGHCI010000126.1:0-2829 GCA_021160545.1 Candidatus Aerophobota bacterium
GATATAAACTCTTGAACCTGGGTTTTCTCCCACCTGTATAGCAGAAAGAGAAGGAGACCTCCCTTTTTTCTTTAACTCCTCAATTTCCACTTTTAATTTTTCCTTTATCTGATTAGCAATTTTTACGCCATCTATTATCTTTGCAGGCATTTTGTCCCCCTTGCTATTTCCTTTAACCTTAAAATAATCCCTTTATTTTTCCTGTTTGAGGGTCAATGTCAACATCCACAAAGGCAGGTCTTGAGGGAAGACCGGGCATGGTTTGCATTGCTCCACAAATAGGGTATAAAAATCCTGCTCCAACAGAGGCTCTTATGTCTCTCACGGGAAGCTTGTAGTTTCTCGGGACACCTTTCCAGTTGGGGTCGTGAGAAAGAGAAAGATGAGTCTTTGCTACATTTATGGTGAGCTTGTCGTATCCAAGTTTTGTGTAAAGTTTTATCCTTCTTTCTGCCTCTGGGGAATATTCCACTCCATCTGCAAGGTAAACTTTGGTAGCAATTGTTTCTATTTTTTCCTTGATGGAAATATCATCAGGAAAGAGGAACTTCATCTCATGGGGCTTTTCTATTGCTTTTATCACTTCTCTTGCAAGCTCCAGTGTCCCATCTCCTCCCTTTGCCCACGCCTCTGAAACGGCAACTCCATCTGCTCCTGCCTCAAGGGCTTTTCTTTTAACAAGCTCAATCTCTCTGTCAGTATCTGTGGTGAATCTGTTAATAGCGACCACGACTGGAATTCCATACATTTTTACTATCTGGATGTTTCTTGTCAGGTTCTCACATCCCTTCTCCACTGCAGGAAGATTTTCCGTTTCAATTGCCTCTTTAACCTTGGATAAGGGCATACCCGGGCGGAGGTGAAAAGCACCTCCATGCTCCTTTAATGCCCTTATAGAGGCTACAACCACTGCACAGTCAACTTTCAGGCCACTTTGCCTGCAGGCAACATCAATTAGTTTAACAAAGCCACAGTCTGCTCCAAATCCACTTTCGGTTACCACGTAATCGGCAAGTTTTAAGGCTACCATATTAGCCATAACGGAGTTATTACCATGGGCTACATTGGCAAAGGGAAAACCATGGCATATCATTGGATGTCCTTCAGTTGATTGGACAAGATTTGGTTTCAAGGCATCCTTAAGAAGCACAGTCATTGCCCCTGCTACCTTCAGATCCTCACAGGTAACAGGCTTTTCGTCATAGGTGTAGCCAATAACTGCTCTACCAATTCTTTCTCTCAGGTCTTTAAGTCCTGTGGCAAGGGCTAAAATTGCGGCTGTCTCAGTGGCAACAGTTATATCAAAACCTGTGACGCGAGGATAACCATTTTTTCTTCCACCAAGTCCCACAATAACCTCTCTTAAGGCGCGAGAGTTTATATCCTGGCAGTAAGTCCAGGTTATATTTAAAGGGTCAATATTGAGTTTATTTTTATGCAGGATACTTGCATCTATTGCCGCAGCACAGAGATTCTGAGCTGTTTCAACAGCATGTATATCTCCTGTAAAATGAAGATTTATGTTTTCCATTGGAAGTGCCTGTGAGTACCCTCCTCCAGTTGCCCCTCCTTTTATACCGAAAGTTGGTCCCTTGGAGGGTTCACGAAAGGTATTTATTACTTTTTTCCCTTCCTTTTTCATTAGCTTATAAAGACCCTGCCCCAGACCAAAAGCGGTTACTGTTTTTCCTTCTCCAAGAGGTGTGGGAGTAATGGCGGTTACAGTTATAAGTTTACCGTTGGGTCTGTCTTTTAACCTTTCCAGCACCTTCTGGTAGTCAATCTTTGCTATGTAGTTGCCATAAAGCTCAAGTTCTTCTTCTAAGATACCTGCATCCCTTGCCACTTCAGTTATTGGTCTTAGCTCAGCCTCCTGAGCTATTTCCAGGTCACTTGGCACAGGATATCTTCTTTTTACTGGCATTACAATACCTCCTTTTTCAGGATTTTATGGAGCTTTGAATAAGACTCATTGCTTCTGCTCTTGTGGCAGGGTTTTCTCTAAAAATACCTCTTACAACTGATGTGACAGTAAGTGCCCCAGGTTTTTTTATTCCCCTCATGGACATACATAAATGTTCTGCCTCAATTATTACCATTACACCTCTTGGCTGCAAAACTTCATTTATAACATCTGCTATTTGAGTGGTGAGTCTTTCCTGAACCTGGATTTTTTTGGAGAGAATATCTACCACGCGGGCAAGTTTACTAAGTCCTGTTACTCTATTATCCTTTGGAATATAGGCAATGTGTGCTTTTCCCACAAAGGGAAGCAGGTGATGTTCACAGAAAGAATAAAGAGGAATGTCTTTTACAAGAATTATCTCATCGTGTTTTTCTTCTTTTAAGATTGTTAAAGCTTTTTTTGCTTTTTCCTTACTTCCTCCAAATATTTCCTCACACATCCGGGCAACTCTTGAGGGAGTGTCCCTTATTCCTTCTCTTTCAGGGTTTTCTCCTATACCTTCCAGGAAAAGTCTTACTGCCTTTTTTATCTTCTCTTTATCCATTCTGAGTTGTGAATATTTTCTCAAAATTATCTTTTATATCCTACCAAAACGGGAAAAGTTGTCAAATTGGCTTTTTAATGTAACAGGGAGGGGTTGTCTGGGGCATGCTGGAGGTTTCAAAGAAAAAGAATTTTTGAAGCCCCAGAAAAAAATCTATAGCTTTGTCCATCATTAGGAAAGGTAAACCAGGGACACTAAAGGTAAAAATTTTAGAAGAAAAGGAGAGAGAAAAAAATTTTTCTTTCTCCTGTAGCTGAAAACAACAAATATTGTGACATTAAATTTTAAGATAGGTCTTAAATTCCGGATACTCATCCAC
>JAGHCI010000054.1:0-2836 GCA_021160545.1 Candidatus Aerophobota bacterium
CCTTTAGCTTTATTTAAATTTTTTGTTATTTAAATTTTTTGTTTTCCTCTTGGGAAGGTTTAACTTGAAAGTGTAGGAAAGGTTCTTACAGCTGGAGGGTGCGGGGAGCCGAATGGGTTTCGAACCCCCACTTCTCGCTCTGTTGTTACATATTCCATTTTTCGCATCTACTTCCCCAGCAAGCCACTTTCTTTTTATTCTGGAAAATTTCTACTATCTCGCATTGATTGGGGCAATCCTTACATTCAAATCCACGGCTTGTGTATTCTGTTTCAAAAATAGATTCTCCCTTGAAACATGATGGCTTGCCGGCGTAGTTTTCTTCAGCAACAAGAGCAGCACCAATAGCACCACTTACTGCATAATATGGAGGGACAAGAATTGGTAATTCAAGAATATCCTCGAAGGCTTTTCTTATTCCAGGATTGGTAGCTACTCCTCCCTGAAAGAGAACAGGTGGTAGAATTTCTTTCCCTTTGGCAAGATTTCCGAGATAATTTCTAACCAGAGCCTCATACAGTCCTCTTATAATATCTTCTCTTGCGTATCCAAGCTGGGATTTCTGAATCATATCTGACTCAGCGAAAACAGTGCACCTTCCAGAAATACTCACCTTATTTTTTGAAAGAAGGGCAAGCCTTCCAAATTCTTCAATAGAAAGATTCATTCTTCTTGCCTGATGATCCAGAAAAGAGCCTGTTCCGGCAGCGCAGAGAGTATTCATGGCAAAATCCACCACCACCCCCTGGCGCAGAATTATAATTTTGCTGTCCTGTCCACCTATCTCAATTACTGTTTGAACGTCGGGGTTAAAACAAACAGCTGCTGTTGCTTGAGCAGTGATCTCATTCTTTACAACATCTGCACCAACTACCACACTTGCCAGTTTTCTGCCACTTCCGGTGACACCAACAGCTTTTATTTCACCCTGTGTTATAAAATCCTTCAGTTCTTCAAGACACAACTTAATAGCCAGGATAGGAAACCCTTGTGTTTGAAGGTAGACACTTTTTTCCACCTCTCTATCAGGGTTCAAGATCACAGCTTTTGTTGTAATTGAACCAACGTCAATTCCCAGAAACATTCTTTTTTCTCCTCAGCATGTCCACAAAAGACTCTACCCTTGTTAACATGTTAACCTCTGAAAAATTCTCATCCAGAGAAAAACTCAAAACAGGTATTTTAAACTTTTTGCTTAAAGAAGGGAGTATGGTCTTGGCAGTATTTTCTGGAAGGCAGAGGAAAGGGCTCAAAATGCAAACCCCATCATAACCTTTCCTGGCATAAATCTCAATCTCTCCCAGAGTTCTTCTCTCTTCCCCGCCACCTGAATACCTCAGGTATTTTTTTACTATGAATCTGTTAATCCACCATTTTTGTAGATCAGGAAAAAGGAATCCTTTTGCCAGCCTGTAGGAGCTCATGTTATTTGTGACAAGAACGCCCATTTCTCCCAGAATTTTTTCTATCTGAAAAGAAACTGCTGGTTCCAAGCAGCAGAAAAATTCTCCTACTACCACCACTTTAAGAACCTCTCTTTTTTTCATTATGGGGATAGATGTAAAAAGTCTTTTTATTTCTCTTTCCACAGTTTTAAGCTGTGAAAAAGTTTTTGCCTCTTCAGTTAAAGCTAAGGCTTTTCTGGAAATTTTCTCAACCTCTCCTCTTTCAACCTGATAAGGTCTGAGGTTCCTTGTCAGATTTTCGATTTTTCTTATAAGTTTTAGTTTTCTGAAGGTGATTGCAGTGGCTTTGATTAATCCTGGTAAGGTTGAGCGTTTACCTGACCACAGTTCAATTTTCCTGAAAAGAACATCTCTCAGGTTATTTCCCAACCCCACCATCTCAAATTCAAAACCAAGATTTTTCAGAATCTTTTCTTGCACTATATGATAATAGGCAAGCCGGCAAAGGCCTTTTCTGCCTGCTGCCATTAAAATTACATTTGCACCTTTTTCAAGAGCCTCAATCATATTCCCCAGGGTTACTTTAAAAGGAAAGCAAGCAAACTCAGGACTATATCTTGCTCCCAGCTCTATTGTTCTTCTGGAGGTAGGAGGACAGGGGACATAAAGACAGCCAACAGTTTCAAGGAAAGCTTTTACAGCAATGTAGGTATTACCCATGTGAGGAGAGGTAATTAGCGGTTTTATGTTTTTCATTTTCTTGCCCTTATCATATCAGCAAAAGCCTCAATTCTTGTTTGGATGTTTACCTGACTTGTATTTTCATCAAGGAATAGCTGCATTACAGGTTTTTTGTATTGTTTTGCATCCTGAACTATCTGCTCAGTGATAAGAGAGTCAGGTCCGCAACCAAAGCTGGAAACAAGAATAATACCCTTAATAAAAGACTGTTTCAAGGCAAAATAAGCAGAAGCTGCAATTTCTCTCTCCTGACTCCAGTAGATAAAGGGTAAATTCTTAAGTTCTTCTCGGATTATTTTTGCAGAAATCTGTTTTGGAGTTATAACCTTTAGTCCAAGTTCTTCCAGTGTATTAAAAAGATTGTGGTTAATAAAAGAGTCTTCAAGATTGTAAGGATGACCAATTACCATAATTGGAATTGAAGATGTGGAATGAGAGTTTGTGAAAAAAGAAAGGGGTTTTATTTCAGATTTTTCTCTTTCTTCCCACAGAGTTTTTTTAAAAAGTTGGCGCATTTTTGTCAGATTAAGAAATTTTATTCCTGGATTTGAAAAATAGGTTTTTCTCATTATTCTGCATCCCATAAGAAAGAACTGGCCCATCCCCGGGACCTCTGATTTTTTAAAAGAAAGGCTTAAAACGTGTAAATCAGGTACTACAAATTTTACTGTATCAGGAAGAACAAGAAG
>JAGHCI010000056.1:0-12935 GCA_021160545.1 Candidatus Aerophobota bacterium
ATAGGAAATATCTTAAGGGAAGATGATGGGGTAGGGTGCGTTTTTGCTGAGAGGTTGAACAAGGCATTACCTAACAATTTCAATCAGATTCTTGTTCTTAATGGAGGAGAAGCTCCAGAGAATTATCTTGAGGTTGTAGTGAATGCAAAAGCTGATAAAATTTTTATAGTGGATGCTGTTGATTTTGGAGGGGAACCGGGAGATATTAAATTATTTGAGAAGGCACAGCCCCAATATGGTTTTTCTACTCATGGTTTATCTTTAGGTTTTGTTCTGGATTATTTAAAAGAGAACACAAAGGCAAAAGTATACATAGTTGGTATTCAGCCTGAAAAAGTAGGTTGGGGAGAAGGTTTAAGCTACAGGGTGGAAAAGGCTGTAAAAAACCTTGTGGAAGATTTACTTGAGTATTTAAAAAGTAAAAGTTGAAGGAAAAAATTGAAAAAGGTTTTGCCAGGAAAAGAAGAAAAAAATTTAACTCGGTTGCGCATCAGTATAAAAGGAATTGTCCAAGGTGTTGGCTTTCGCCCCTTTATATATAATCTTGCAAGATGTTACTCTCTCTCAGGATATGTTCTTAACAATACAAAAGGTGTGGATATAGAAGTAGAAGGGAAAAAGGAAAATGTGAGGTTATTTTTACAGGATATAGAATTAAAATCTCCTCCTCTTTCTGTAATTGAAGAGATAAAATGGGAAGAGCTTTCCCTTCGGGGATATAAAAATTTTGAGATAAAATCAAGCAAGAAAGAAAAAGAACGTTTCCTCCCCATATCTCCTGACATAAGTATATGTAATGACTGTCTGAGAGAACTTTTTGATCCCAGTAACAGGCGTTACAGATATCCCTTTATAAATTGCACCAACTGTGGTCCCCGTTTCACCATTGTAAAAGATATTCCCTATGACAGAAAGAGGACCACCATGAGCTCTTTTAAGATGTGTGAGGAATGTGAGAGAGAGTATAATGACCCTTCCAATAGAAGATTTCACGCTCAACCAAACGCCTGCTGGAAGTGTGGTCCACAGGTGAGACTTCTTGACAGGGAAGGTAAAGAGATAAAAACTTCTGATCCCATTTTAACTGCTGCAAGTCTTATAAAAGAAGGAAAGATATTGGCGGTGAAGGGAATAGGAGGGTACCATCTTGCCTGTGATGCTACAGATCCTGAGGTTGTAGAAAAGTTGAGGAGAAGAAAAAACAGGATAGATAAACCCTTTGCAGTGATGATGCTTGATATAAATCAGGTTAAAAAATTCTGTGAGGTAACCCCTGAAGAAGAGAGTTTTCTTTTATCCCCCCGACGGCCTATTGTCCTTTTAAAAAGAAAGTCTCAAAAGGTATTACCTCAGGAAATTGCACCCAGGAATAAATATTTAGGGGTTATGTTGCCTTACACTCCCCTGCATTACCTTCTGTTGGAAGAGGTGAAAATTCCTCTGGTGATGACAAGTGGTAATATAAGTGAGGAACCCATTGCTTATAAGGATGAAGATGCGCTTTGCAGGTTAAAAACCATTGCTGATTTTTTTCTTATCCACAATAGAGAAATTGAGATTAGAGTAGATGATTCTGTAGGCAAAATAGTTGATGGAGAGAGAGTTCTTATCCGCAGATCACGTGGGTATGCTCCTCAACCTATAAAGACACATTTTACTTCTAAAAAGTGCATAGTGGCTTTTGGAAGTCATCTGAAAAATACATTTTGCCTTTTGAGAAAAGATTACGCTATAGTTTCTCACCACATAGGTGATCTTGAAAATCTTGAAGCATTATCTTCTCTTGAGGAGGGAATAGAGCATTATAAAAAGATATTTTACTGCATGCCTGAAGTGGTAGCCTGTGATTTGCATCCTAATTATACCTCAACCGCTCTTGCAAAAGAATATTCCAGAAAATACTCTTTGCTCCTTATCCCGGTTCAACATCACCACGCTCATATAGCGTCAGTTTTGGCTGAGAAAAAAATTGATGGAAAGGTTATAGGCGTTGCTTTTGATGGTAGTGGATTAGGAGATGATGGAAGTATATGGGGAGGGGAGTTTTTGATTGCAGATATGAAGGAATTTAAAAGGATAGCGCATCTGAGATATATCCCGCTACCAGGAGGAGAGGCAGCTATAAAAGAACCATGGAGAATGGCACTTTCTTTCCTCTATCAAATTTATGGCAAAGAGGGGAAAAAGGTAGCTTGTCAAATTCTCTCTGATGTAGTAAAATTTGAAAAAATTGAAGCTGTGCAAAAGTTGATTGAAAAGAATATAAGTTCTCCTTTAACCTCCTCTGCAGGAAGGCTCTTTGATGCTGTTTCTTCCATCTTGGGTATCAGGCACAGGATAAATTATGAAGGACAGGCTGCCTGTGAGCTTGAAACGCTTGCGGAAGAAAAAAAGGAAAGTTCTTACCCCTTTAGAATTATTGAGAAGAAGGGAAGATTTACTGTGGATACCTTACCCATTATAGAGGCAATACTTGCAGAACAGGAAAAGGGAACGGGGCTTGAGGTTATTGCAACAAGGTTTCACTGGACTTTAAGCCAGATTATCTTAGAAATTTGTGAGAAAATAAGGAGTATTTTTAGTTTAAATAAGGTGGCTTTATCAGGAGGGGTATTCCAGAACACCCTGATTGTAAGGCAGGTAAGGCATCTTTTAACTTCGTCGGGATTTGAAGTTCTCTTAAATTCCTCTGTCCCGCCTAACGATGGAGGAATTTCTCTGGGGCAGGTGGCAGTTGCCTGTCAGAGAGTTACTGATAGATTATAAGTGAGGTTGAGGGGATGTGTCTTGCAATTCCTGTAAAACTTGTCTTAAGGGAAGAGAATAAGGGATGGGTTGAGATGGGTAATACAAAAAGAGAGGTTGACCTTACTCTTTTACCTGATGCAAAAGTTGGGGATTATGTGCTTGTTCATGCAGGATTTGCTATAAGTAAGGTTGAGGAAAAAGAAGCAGAAGAATTGCTGGAGCTTTTATCAAAAATATTATGAGGTACATATCCGAGTTTAGAAATCAGGATCTTGCAAGAAGACTGGCACAGAGAATAGAAAAGATTGCCTCCACCATAAAAAGACAGGTAAGGCTAATGGAGGTGTGTGGGACTCACGCAATGTCTATTTTAAAATTTGGAATAAAAGAGATAATTCCCTCTAATGTAAAACTTGTTTCAGGTCCAGGTTGTCCTGTTTGTGTTACCCCTGAAAGTTATATAGACCTTGCCTGTCTTTATATGAAAGAGGGGTTTTTAATAGCAACATTTGGGGATATGGTTAAGGTCCCTGGTTCAACTACAAGTCTTGCAGAAGAGAAGTCAAAGGGAGGAAAATTGAGTGTTGTTTATTCTCCTGTTGATGCCTTAAAACTGGCAAAGAAGTTGCCTGAAGAAAAGGTTGTTTTTCTTGCTATAGGGTTTGAAACAACCTCTCCTGCTGTGGCAGCTACAGTTCTTGCAGCAAAAGAGGAAAATGTGGAGAATTTTACAATTCTTTGCGGGCACAAACTTATCCCTCCAGCGATGAAAGCTCTTGTTGAAAATCCTGAAGTTAAAATAGACGGTTTCATTTGCCCGGGTCATGTAAGTGCAATTGTTGGTAGTAGAGCTTATGAGTTTCTGGCAAAGGATTATAATATTCCCTGTGTTGTAGCAGGGTTTGAGCCACTTGATATTCTCCAGGCAATAAATCTTCTTCTTTCTCAGATATCCTCTCAAAGAGCCGGCGTTGAGAATGAATACAGAAGAGTAGTTACAGAGGAGGGCAATTTAAGGGCAAAAGAACTTATGGAGATGGTATTTGAAAAAACAGATTCTGAGTGGAGAGGAATGGGTGAAATTAAAGAAAGTGGTCTTTGTGTATCCTCTGATTTTTCTTTCTTTGATGCTCAATGTCGTTTTCCTCTTGAGATTCCTTCTTTCAGGAAGGATAAAAAAACAGGTTGTCTTTGTGGAGAAGTTCTGCAGGGCCTTGTTGAACCGGAGGATTGTCCCCTATTTAAAAATTACTGTACTCCCTCAACTCCCTTTGGCCCCTGTATGGTGTCTGTGGAGGGGGCTTGTAACGTTCATTATCGCTTTGGATGCAAAGGAGAAAAAGTTGGAGCAGGTAATTAGGTTAGCTCATGGCAATGGTGGAAAACTAACACAGGAGCTTATAAGAGGTATTTTACTTCCCCGGTTTAATAACTCCTTTCTTGCACCTTTAAATGATTCAGCAGTTTTTGAAGTTGGAGATACAAAGATTGCTTTTACCACAGATTCTTATGTTATAAAACCCATTTTCTTTCCCGGGGGTGATATAGGAAAACTTTCTGTATCAGGTACAGTGAATGACCTTACCGTGATGGGAGCAAAACCTCTTTTTATTTCCTGTTCACTTATAATAGAAGAGGGATTTCCTCTTTCAACACTTAAAAAAATAGTATCCTCTATTGAAGACACGGCGGAAAAAGCCGAAGTTAAGGTTGTAACAGGTGATACAAAGGTGGTAGAAAAGGGAAGTGGGGATGAGATATTCATTAATACATCTGGAATAGGTATTGTTTCTCCAGAGATAGAACATCTTAGTTCTGACAGAATTGAGATAGGGGATTTGATAGTAATAAATGGCACAGTAGGCGACCATTCTATTGCTGTTTTATCTCAACGAGAAGAACTTGGATGTGGTGGGTCTGTTGTAAGTGATTGTGCCCCTCTTTATGGACTTTTAGAGGAGATCAGGTTATACTGGAGATACATAAAATTTATGAGAGATCCAACAAGAGGAGGGATAGCAGGTGTTTTAAACGAAATTGTCCAGGGGAAAAAGTTTGGCATAAAGCTCTGGGAAAAGAAGATACCTCTTAAAGAGGAGACTTTAGCTTTTTGTGAACTTTTAGGTATGGATCCTCTTTATCATGCCAATGACGGTAAGATTGTATTTTTTGTAAAAAGAGAAAAAGCAGACGAGATAGTCAGTGCTCTTTGCGGTCATTCCCTGGGTGAAAAGGCAAGCATAATAGGTGAGGTTGTGGCAGATCCACCGGGAAAAGTTTACCTTGAAACTATCATAGGAACAAAGAGGGTGGTTGATATGCTCGTTGAGGATCAACTACCCCGCATATGCTAAGGTGTTAGTTATGCCGAGATTTAAAATACCAGATATTACAATAGAGCGTCTTTCTATATATCTTAGAGCTTTAAGTAAGTTTACTGATGATACAATTCTTTCCTCTCAGGGTCTTGCCAGGCTTGTCGGGACTACTGCTGCTCAGGTGAGAAAAGACCTTGCTTATTTTGGTGAATTTGGAATACCCGGCCAGGGATACCGAGTTGGAAAGTTAAGGGAGGAAATTGCTCATATTCTTGCTCTTGATCGCAGCTGGAGGCTGGTTCTGGTGGGAGTCGGGAAGCTTGGTGCAGCCTTGCTTGCCTATCCTGGTTTTAGAAGAAAGGAATTTCAAATAGTGGCTGTGTTTGATAATGATCCGAAGAAAATAGGCAGAAAAATTGAGGGAAAGGTGGTTCAGGATGTGGAAATTATGGAGAGGGTTTTACCTGAGATGGAGGTAAAAATTGGTATAATTACAACTCCAGCAGAAGCTGCACAAGATGTAGCAGATAGGCTTGTAAGAGGGGGAGTAAAAGGCATATTGAATTTTGCACCTGTTCGAATAATGGTTCCTGATGAGATAAAATTAAAAAATGTAGACCTTTCAATGGAACTTGAGATTCTTTCTTATTTTATCTCGTACCAGAAAAGGAGGGAAATGAAATATGAAAAGAGTGAGCGTTAAGGAGCAAAAAAAAGTTTTTTTTCTCTCTGCCTCTCCGCACATAAAAGATAGGTTAACAGTATCTCGTTTGATGAGAGATGTTATAATTGCACTTTCCCCGGTCATTGGTTTTAGTATTTATTTCTTCCGGCTGCGGGCAGTAGAACTTATCTTAACCTGTGCTATCTGTAGCATGTTTTCGGAGTGGGTCTTTTTGAAACTTCGAGGAAAAAAACTGCCAGAGGAGTCAAGTGCTCTTGTAACTGGTATTCTCCTTGCCCTTGTTCTTCCTCCAGATCTTCCACTCTGGGCAGCGGCAATGGGAGCAGTATTTGCCATAATTTTTGGAAAGCAGATTTTTGGAGGGCTTGGTTACAACATATTTAATCCCGCTTTAATAGGAAGAGCTTTTTTGATGGCAACTTTTCCTGTACTTATGACCACCTGGACGCAGCCTTTTACCCTTGATACATTGACAGGTGCAACCCCTCTTGGACTTATGAAGTTTCAATCTCAGCCAACTCCTATTCTTGATCTTTTCTGGGGAAATGTAGCCGGCTCTCTTGGTGAGACCTCTGCATTTGCCATTTTAATTGGAGCGGTGTATCTTTTCGTTAGAAGATGCATAGATTGGAGAATTCCTTTTTTTTATATTTTAACGGTGGTTATCTTCAGCAGCATAACTTTTGTTTTTAACCATTCTTATGGTTCGCCTTTATTTCACCTTTTTGCCGGAGGCCTCATGTTAGGGGCTTTTTTCATGGCAACTGATCCTGTAACAACACCTATTTCCAAGCGAGGGAGAATAATATTTGGTGTAGGTGCAGGAGTTCTTGTTATGGTGATAAGATTGTGGGGTGGGTATCCTGAGGGTGTTATGTTTTCCATTATCTTTATGAACGCAATTACCCCTCTTTTGAACAGATACATAAAACCAAAGATATTAGGAGGAAGTAAAAAGTGAAGAAATCTTATCATATGATCCTTACCTTAACTTTGGTAGGCATTATCTCAAGCGGTGCTCTTGTGGGAATTTATAAGTACACACAACCCATGATAAAAGCCAATCAGAGAAAAGCTCTGGAGGAGGCAATTTTTCAAGTTTTACCAGATGCAAAAAGTTTTAAGACTATTAAAAAAGATAAAAGAGAAATTTATCAGGGAATTGATTCTTCAGGGAAAATAGTGGGATACGCCTTTGTAGGAGAGGGCCCTGGCTATCAGGGAATAATAAAGGTTATGATAGGAGTTGATCCTGAATTTGAAAAAACACTTGGTATTGAAGTTCTTGAATCTGTGGAGACACCGGGTTTAGGACAGAAGATAACCATGTCTTTCTTCCGTGATCAGTTTCACAATCTTGTTATAAAACCCTTTGTTAAGCTGGTTAAGAAAAAGCCTGTAGCTCCTAATGAAATTCAGGCCATCACAGGAGCAACTATCTCTTCTCAGGCAGTTGTGGACATAGTCAATTCCACAACTTCTAAGGTGAGGGCTCTTTTAGGAAAATGAGATAAATTGTCAGGGTTTTACCGTTTTCCTGGAAGCAGGTTTTACTTTTTCAAATATAACTTTTCCATCAGGAAAATCCACTTTAATGCGGTCTCCCTCTTGAAATTCTCCTTCTAAAATTTTCATGGCAAGGGGATCAAGAACTTCTCTCTGGATAATTCTTTTTAATGGGCGAGCTCCAAATACAGGGTCATAGCCTCTTTCAGCTAAAAATTCCTTTGCTTTTGGAGTTAGGAAAATCTCTATTTTCTTTTCAGAAAGCCTTTTTTGGACAAGTCCCATCTGAATATCCACTATCTTCTTAATATCTTCCTGAGTTAATCTGTTAAATACTATTATCTCATCAATGCGGTTTAAAAATTCTGGGCGAAAGTGAGACCTTAGAGCTTCTCTTATTTTTTGTCTTATCTTTTCCCTGTCACTTAACTCCTCAATCCACCTGCTTCCTATGTTTGATGTCATTATTATCACTGTGTTTTTAAAATCCACTGTTCTTCCCTGGCTGTCGGTGAGTCTTCCATCGTCAAGAATTTGCAGCAGGATGTTAAACACATCAGGGTGAGCTTTTTCAATTTCATCAAAGAGGATAACACTGTAGGGTTGTCTTCTTACTCTCTCTGTAAGTTGTCCTCCCTCCTCATATCCTACATACCCTGGAGGTGCGCCTATAAGCCTTGATACAGTATGGCGTTCCATATACTCTGACATATCGAATCTTAACAGTGCATTTTCATCGTCAAACAGAAATTCAGCCAGGGCTTTGGCAAGTTCTGTTTTTCCAACGCCTGTTGGGCCAAGGAATATAAAAGAACCAAGGGGCCTGTTAGGGTCTTGCAGTCCTGCTCTTGCTCTTCTTATAGCATTGGAAACAGCATGCACCGCTTCATCCTGTCCTACAACTCTCGTCTTTATTCTTTCCTCCATTTTTGTAAGTTTTTCTTTTTCCCCTTCCAGAAGTCTTGTCAGAGGTATTCCTCTCCACTCAGAAACAATCTCTGCAATATCCTCCTCCTCTACCTCTTCTTTCAGCATTTTCCCCTTTTTCTGCAGTTCTGCAAGTTTTTTATTCTCCTCCTGCAATTCTTTTTCAAGCTGAATGAGTTTTCCATAACGAAGCTCTGCTGCTCTTTCCAGGTTTCCCTCTCTTTCTGCGCGAATTGATTCCTCCCTTGTTGTCTCTATCTCTCTTTTTATCCTACCTATTCTCTGAATTATTTCCTTTTCTTTCTGCCAGTGTGCCTTTAATTTGTCAGCTTCCTCTTTTAATTCGGCAAGTTCTTTTTCCAGTTTTTCAAGCCTTTCTTTGGAGGCCTCATCCTTTTCTTTTTTTAATGCCTGACGCTCAATTTCAAGTTGCATTATTTTCCTTTCAATTTCATCAACCTCTGTGGGCCTTGAATCTATCTCCATTCTTATTCTGGCAGCTGCCTCATCAATAAGGTCAATTGCTTTATCTGGCAGGAATCTGTCGGTTATGTATCTATGGGATAAGGTAGCAGCTGCAACAAGAGCAGAGTCTTTTATTTTTACTCCATGATGTGCTTCGTACCTTTCCTTTAACCCTCTGAGAATAGCAATAGTTTCCTCAACAGTTGGTTCTCTAACAAGGACTATCTGGAATCTTCTCTCAAGAGCTGCATCTTTTTCTATGTATTTTCTGTATTCATCAAGAGTTGTTGCTCCTATACAGCGAAGCTCCCCTCTTGCAAGTGCCGGTTTTAGCATATTTGATGCGTCTACTGCACCCTCTGCTGCTCCTGCTCCCACAACTGTATGAAGCTCATCAATAAAAAGAATAATCTGTCCTTCTCTTTCTTTTATCTCTCTTAAAAGAGACTTTAATCTATCTTCAAATTCCCCTCGAAATTTTGTTCCTGCAATGAGAGCCCCCATATCAAGTGCGAGGACTTTCTTATCCTTTAATCCTTCAGGGACATCTCCTGAAACAATTCTTTGTGCAAGTCCTTCCACAATTGCGGTTTTTCCAACACCCGGTTCACCTATAAGAACAGGGTTGTTTTTAGTTCTTCTTGATAAAATCTGGATAACTCTTCTTATCTCATTGTCTCTTCCAATAACAGGATCAAGTTTCCCTTGAGAGGCAAGTTCGGTAAGATCTCTTGTGAATCTCTGGAGAGCCTGATATTTGTCCTCCGGGTTTTGATCGGTAACTCTTTGGGTTCCTCTTATTGTGGTTAAAGCTTTTAAAATGTTTTCCTTTGTAACACCAAATTCCTGCAATATCTCTCCAGCAAGAGAAGCTGTGTTTGTGGCAAGTGCAACAAGAAGATGCTCTGTGCTTATATATTCGTCTTTAAGATTTGTTGCTTCCTTTCGAGCCTGATCAAGAACTTTTTTAAGTTCTGGTGATAGGTAAAATTGGGTTCCCTCCCCGTAAACCTTTGGAAGTCTGTCAAGATAAGAATTGGCTCTATTTATTACCTCGGCAGGATCAACTTCAAGTTTTTTCAATATAGAGCTTGCTATTCCCTCCTCATCTTCCAGAAGTGCAACAAGAAGATGCTCTGGTGTTATCTCCTGATGATTTTTTTCCTGTGCTATTTCCTGGGTTCTTTGTATTGCTTCCTGTGCTCTTATGGTGAATCTATCAAGTCTCATTTTTTTTCACCCCTTTCTAAAGAAGGTTGTAGGTTTTTTAAAAGACCCTCATTGATTAATTCTATTTAAAACGTGCCTGAGGTCAACTCTCATGCATTTTTTAAGGTGTAAGAGCTGATGGATTGATTTTTAAGAAGTGGAATTTGTAAAAAAGTGTATATAGCCCTTGACTTCAAGGAAGGAAAGCATATATTTATAGCGGGAAAAAATGAAAGAGGTTTATTCTACTTCTTCTTTAAGTGATGCTGATGTGGTGAAATCAATTCTTGAGGCAAATGGGATAAAATGTTTTCTGCAAGATAAAAATATAGCCACTTCTTACCCTCCTGTTACCTTCTCTACAGGGATAAAGATTTTTGTAAGTGATGAAGACTTTGAACTTGCAGGTATGATTTTAAAAGATTATCTTGATAATAAATAAGCTAACCTTTTCTTCATGAATCAGATAAAATCGGCAGCTTGACAAAATATATTTTTTAATTAGACTTAGGCAAGTCTAACTAAAATAGGTGAGCCTAATTAAAATGTTTACTCTTTTGGATTTGCCAGCAGGAGAAATAGCCGAAATTGTTGCAATTGGAGGGGGATGGGGAGTGCAGCGGAACCTTGCTGCGCTTGGTCTTGTCCCGGGGAGAAAAGTGCGCAAGATAACTGCACAACCTATAGGAGGACCTGTACTGGTGGAGATAGTGGGAGGCGGAAAAGTTGCCATTGGAAGAGGTATGGCGGCAAAGGTCTTTTTAAGAAAATAAAAAATATGGCCTCTCAGAAACTTATAAGAGCTGTATTGATGGGTAACCCCAATGTAGGGAAAAGTGTCATTTTCAATCGCCTTACAGGAGTAAAAGTGGTGGTTTCTAATTACCCCGGAACCACTATTGAATATATGGAAGGGGTAGCAAAAATTAACAATACCAGGCTTAAAGTAGTGGATGCTCCCGGGACTTATTCTCTTATTCCCTCTGATAAAGCTGAAGAGGTTGCTCTGGAGCTACTTTTGAAAAAAGAGACCGACCTTATAGTAAATGTAGTGGATGCAACAAATCTTGAAAGAAATCTTTATCTTACTCTTCAGCTCCTTGAGACCGGCATACCCCTTATTTTAGACCTTAACATGATTGATGCAGCAAAGCACAAAGGGATAGAAATAGATGTTCGTTATCTTGAAGAACTATTAAAAGTGCCTGTAGTGTGTACTGTAGCTATAAGTGGCGAAGGTATAAAAGATCTTCACAGGGCAATTAAGAAGACAATTTCCAGAATAACTTTT
This sequence comes from Candidatus Aerophobota bacterium, assembly GCA_021160545.1. Classification (GTDB taxonomy): domain Bacteria; phylum Aerophobota; class Aerophobia; order Aerophobales; family B3-G15; genus CBFDTW01. Next base: position 11,150 of record JAGHCI010000056.1, read on the forward strand.
GAAAAGGAAAGTTAAGGATGAGGTTTGAACCTGATATAGAAAAGGCTATAGAAGCTATAGCCAGGAGAACGCATCTTCCCCGCTGGCAGGTTGTTCTTGCTCTTGAAGGAGTGGAGGAATTCAAGAGGAAAATTTCCCCGAATATTTTTATTGAAACTGTGAGGAAAGTGGAAAAGGATCGTAATGAGAAAATAGAAGCCATTATGCTGAAGGCAAGATTTGGTCAGGCAGGGTCCATTATAAGTAAGGTTCAAAAAGTTCATCACCATCATCCCACCTGGCTGGAAAGATTGGGTGATGTGACAGTGAAACCTCTTACGGGAATCCCTTTTGCTTTATTAATTCTTTGTGGGATATTTTACCTTTTTGTAACCCTGGCGGGTTGGATAACAGATAAGGTGATGACTCCTTTTTTTGAAGGTCCCTATGATAAATTGATAAGAACTTTTGTGGAGAGATTCTTTCCTGAGGGTTTGATACATGATATACTTCTGGGTACTTCAGGAGCCGGATATCTTGAATCTCTGGGACTTTTGACCACAGGAGTTTTTGTTCCTATAGGTATAGTTTTACCTGCTGTTCTAATTTTTTATATAATCTTGACTTTACTTGAAGATGCTGGTTATCTTCCAAGGCTGGCAGTCCTTGTAGACAGTATATTTCACAAGATAGGTCTTCATGGTTATTCTGTTATTCCGGTGATTTTAGCTTTGGGATGTAATGTTCCAGGAGCTATAGCCTCGCGGATACTTGAGACAAAAAGGCAAAGATTTATGATTCTTACCCTCATTGGAATATCTATTCCCTGTACAGCTCAGACAGCTGTTATTTTAAGTATAATAGGTCCTTTTGGTGTTGGGTGGGTAATTCTTGTTTATGGCATTTTACTTTGTGTATTTGTTGGGGCAGGTTCTTTATTAAATAAAATGGTTCCTGGAGAAACCCCTGAAATAGCGATAGAGATTCCTCCTTATAGACTGCCTCGCCTTTCAAACCTTGCTATGAAGACAGGTCTCAGATTGAGGCACTTTATTCTTGATGCTGTTCCCTGGGTGTTTGTGGGAATATTGATTGTTAATATTCTTTACACCCTTGCACTCTTTGATACTCTTTCAAGAGTTTTATCTCCTTTTTTAAGGGGGTTATTGGGACTTCCTCAGGAAGCAATTTATCCACTTCTTATAGGTTTTTTACGTAAAGATGTTGCAACAGGGCTTATTGCTCCTCTTTTGAAAGAGGGTTTAATGGACCTTCATCAGGCTGTAACTGTTGTGGTAATGCTTGCCATTTATTTTCCCTGTGTTGCCACTTTTGTTATTTTTTTGAAAGAACTTGGAATAAAAGATGCCTTAAAAAGTGTCCTTTTTATGATAGCAGTATCATTGGGGGTAGGAGGGCTGCTAAATATCCTGTTTAGAATGATAAGATCTTTTTAAAAGGTGACTTTGAAATGAGTAAAAAAATAACTCCCAGTATGGAAGCCTACCTTGAAACTATTAAAAAAATAGAGGAAGAGAAAAAAGTGGTAAGGGTTAAGGGTATTGCCCGCAGGTTAAATGTGAAAATGCCAACTGTCACAGAAGCGTTAAGGAATCTTTCCAGTGAGGGGCTTGTAAAATACGAGAAGTATGGACATGTTGAATTAACGCCGAAGGGAGACAAAATAGCAAAGGAAATAGATTTCAGGCATCGCATTTTATTTTCCTTCTTCACAGAAGTTCTGAGAATAAATGCAGATCGAGCAGACGAAGATGCCTGCAAAATTGAACATGTAATCTCAGATATA
>JAGHCI010000004.1:0-2565 GCA_021160545.1 Candidatus Aerophobota bacterium
ATATAAATGAGGTGTCAAAGGAGGTTCTTACCTCTGTTATTCAGAACATCACCTCCCGTCAGATAGCATCTAAAATTCAAGAGGCTATAAAAGATAAATTTGGAGAAAAAAATTCTTTTGAAGTTCTCAGTGTAGACCTTATAGGACCAAAGGTGAGTAAAGAACTACAGAAAAATGCTTTTATGGCTGTTATTTTTAGTTTGATTGGAATGCTTATTTACATTGCCTGGAGATTTGAGTTTCGCTTTGCAGTGGGAGCAGTTGTGGCACTTATCCATGATGTTCTAATAACCGTGGGAGCACTTTCTCTTGGTGGATTTGAGTTCACACTGCCTATTGTAGCTGCCCTTTTAACCATAGTTGGTTACTCTCTAAATGATACCATCGTTATTTATGATAGAATCAGGGAAAATATGAAGACTCTCAGGCGAAAAAAATTACCTCCAAGAAGTGTACTTAACCTGGGTATAAATCAATCTCTATCCCGGACTATTATAACTTCCCTTACCACCTTTATCGTGGTGCTTGTTCTTTTTCTCTGGGGAGGAGAACCTCTGCATGGGTTTACATTCTCCCTCCTTGTGGGAGTGGTGGTTGGGACCTACTCCTCTATTTTTGTGGCAACTCCTGTTGTTTATGCCTGGGGTAAAAAAGGAAAATAAAATTTGTAATGAGAATTTTAATTGCTGCAGGCGGGACAGGGGGACACATTTATCCGGCAGTTGCTCTTGTTAAAGAAATAAAGAAAAAATTTCCTGATGCTTTTGTTTTGTGGATTGGTGGAAGAAAAAAATGGGAAAGAAGAATTGTTGAGAGGGAAAAAGTTCAATTTAAAACCATAAATGCCCCTCCCTTTCCAAGATCTTTTTCGCCAATATCATTTTTAAACTTTTTATTTAAAATGCTCTTATCTTTTATCCAGTCTCTTTTCTACATATTATCTTTTAACCCTGATATTGTGGTGGGAATGGGTAGCTTTCACTCACTTTTCCCTGTCTTTTTTGCCTTTTTAACCGGTAAACCCGCAGTAATTTGTGAGCAAAATATTTCTCTTTCTCTTACAAACAGAGCTCTTTTACCCTTTGCCTCAAAGGTTGTGTTAAGTTTTTCCTGTACTAAAGCTCGCCTTTCCCATAGAAAAAGAAAAAAAGCAGTTGTTACTGGAAATCCTGTGAGAGAGGAGGTTATTACAACTTCAAAAAAGAAGGCAATAGATAATTTACAGCTGGAGGAGGGGAAATTTACCCTTCTTTTTATGGGAGGGAGCCAGGGAGCCCGGTATTTAAACAGGATTGCAGTTGAAGCTCTTTGTCTTCTTCAACAGGAAGAGATTGGGAAGAGCATTCAGTTTATTCTCATATCAGGGCAGAAAGATTATCAGTGGGTAAAAGAAAGGCTCAAGAAGGTAAAGATAAGAGGGAAGGTATTTTCTTATCTTTCTGATATTCACAACGCTCTTGCAGCATGTGACCTTGTTATTTCGAGAAGTGGAGCAACTACAATCTCGGAAATAACGGCGAGAGGTATCCCCTGCATTCTTGTTCCTTATCCTTTTGCCACTCACCAGCATCAATTAAAAAATGCTCGTTTTCTGGAAAAAGAAGGAGCAGCTAAGATGATTGTTCAGGAAAAGCTTACCCCCTCTTTTCTCAAAGAAGAGATTAAGAAAATGGTAGAGGATGAAAAGATGAGAGAGAAAATGAGAGAAGCATCCAGGAAATTAGGGAATCCGGAAGCTACAGGTGCTCTTTTAAGTTTAATTATGGAGCTTGCAGGGAGAAGATGATGCATGTTTATTTTGTCGGAGTTGGAGGGATAGGTATGAGTGGTCTTGCCAGGATACTTCTTGAATCAGGATATAAGGTGTCCGGTTCAGACTTGAGAAAAACAGAGATTATAAGAAGACTCTGTGAGGAAGGGATGACTTTTTATTCAGGACATAAAAAAGAGCATGTTAAAGGTAAGGACCTTGTTATTTTTTCCTCAGCTATTAGGCAGGACAATCCTGAAATAATCCAGGCAAAGCTTGAAGGAATTCCTCTTATTTCAAGGGGAAGATTTGTTGCGGAAATCGCTAATCTGAAAAAAAGTATAGTTATTGCCGGAACCCATGGAAAGACTACAACAACTGCTCTTATATCAGAGCTTCTGCTGGATGCAGAAAAAGACCCCACAATACTTGTTGGAGGGGTGTTGAAGAGGATAGATTCAAACAGCAGATTTGGAAGAGGGGAATGGATGATAGTAGAATCTGATGAATCTGATGGCTCTTTTTTATTTCATCACCCGGATATAGCTGTTATCACTAACATTGAGAAAGATCATCTTGATTTTTATCATTCATTCCAAAATATTTTGCAGGCTTTCTCAAAGTTTATAGATAGAATTAAACCTGAGGGGGTAGGTATTTTTAACTTTGATGACCCTGCACTTTTTTACCTCTTGACCACAAAGAAAAAGAGAAAAGGAAAGATTTTAACCTACGGTTTAAGTTCTAAGGCTGATATTTGGGCAAAAAATATTGATCTTAAGCCTCTTCAGGCAAGCTTTGAGGTTATGTTTAAA
>JAGHCI010000117.1:0-2613 GCA_021160545.1 Candidatus Aerophobota bacterium
CACTTTATCTCTTCTATTGACAATCTCACAATAATGGTTAAAATCTGGGGAAAATTCTTTAAAAAAGTAAAGAGGGGATAATATGAAGCTTCAAAGCGCTCTCCACGAGGAAGCAAGAGAAAAACTGGAACAGATAGGAAGGGCTGACATTCTTGTTGGAATTCCGAGTTACAACAACGAAAAGACCATAGGACAGGTGGTAAGAGCTGTTCAATGCGGACTTGCCAAATACTTTCCTGCATATAAGGCTGTAATCATCAACTCAGATGGAGGCTCAACTGATAGAACAAGAGATGTTGTTAAAGCAACAAGTGTATATTCGGATCTTGATACAATTCTTGTTGAACACCCAGTTCAACCCGCAAGAAATATAGCTGCACCCTACCACGGACTTCCCGGAAAAGGCAGTGCTTTTAAAGCTATCTTTGAAATGGCTTATGAGTTAAACGTCGCTGCCTGTGTAGTGGTGGATTCAGATCTTAGAAGTATAACTCCCGAATGGATACAGCTTCTTGCAGGTCCTGTGCTTATAAAAGGATACGATTATGTTACACCTTACTACTCCCGTCACAAATATGATGGAACAATTACAAATTCCATAGTTTATCCACTTACAAGAGCTTTATACGGCAAAAGAATACGACAGCCTATAGGAGGAGATTTTGGCTTTTCGGGAAGAATGTTAGAGAATTTTCTAAATAAAGATGTATGGGGAACAGATGTTGCCCGCTATGGAATAGACATATGGATGACCACCATTGCTATTAACGAAGGATTTAAAATATGCCAGTCTTTCCTTGGAGCTAAAATTCATGATGCAAAAGACCCCTCTTTTTCCCTTGGTCCAATGTTCAAGCAGGTTGTAGGAACGCTTTTTTATCTTATGACCCAATATGATAATAACTGGAAGAACATAAAAGGCTCAAAACCTGTTCCCTTATACGGATTTTGCTGTGAAGTCTTTCCTGAACCTATCAATGTTAGGGTAGATTGTATGATTGAAAAATTCAAAATGGGAGTAAAGCAAAACAAAGATTACTGGTATTCTATTCTTCCCAGAGAAAATGTAGAAAAAATTGAAGAAGTTGCTTCTTTATCTCCTGAAGAATTTGACTTTCCCGCACAACTCTGGGTGAAAACCGTTTATGACTTTGCCGTAGCTTACAAAAAAAACACAAAACTCGGAGGCACTCTCTCAGAAAAACAAAACGAGAAACTTCTTAACTCTTTTGTCTCTCTCTATTTTGGTCGCACTGCATCCTTTGTGAAGCAAACACAAACAATGTCCACAAATCAAGCTGAAAGAATAATAGAAAACTTATGTGAGGAATTTGAAAAAGCAAAACCCTATCTTATAGAAAGATGGCTTAAGGAATAAAAAGAACTTTACATCCTTCACCTGAGAGGGCTACCTGAAAAGCTTTTTTGTAATCATCAAGAGAAAATTTATGAGTAATAACAGGCTCAGGGTTTATTTTCTTTGAAAGTAAAATCCTCTCTGTTTTATCCCAGGTATCCCATATTCTTCTTCCAAAAAGACCGATTATTTCTGCCTCCTTAAATACAACATCACGGGAGGGATTAATGGGTAAAGGCCCATCTGTCTGTCCCAAAATAACAAATCTCCCCCCTACTCTAAGATAAGTAAAAGCCTCTTTCATAGCCTCTGCATTACCTGAGGCATCAATTACTACTCCAACCCCCCTGCCATAATTTTCTGTAACCTCTTTTATCCTCTCGACCAAAGCTTCTCTTTGGGGATTGATAACATAAGTTGCACCCATTTTTTTAGCAATATCAAGTCTTTTCTCGTTAACATCTATGCCTATAACAATATCTGCTCCCAGAATTTTAGAAAAAGAAATAGCAAACTGACCAATAGGACCACACCCTATAACTGCCACTGCGTCACCTTCAACTCCCCCTTTCTCCACAGCTCTGTAGGGAATACCCATTGGCTCAAGTAAACATCCATACTCATAAGGTATTTCCTGAGGAATTTTTCTTGCGGCTCTATCTGGTATAAGTGCGTACTCAGCAAAACCACCGTTTATAGCATGTCCGAAAAGTTCCATTTTCTCGCAGGTGTGAGGTCTTCCATGCCGACATTGCCAGCAAACCCCGCAAGGAATGTGTGTTTCTGCAGCAACTTTATCGCCAACTTTTATTCCTTTTACATTTTCCCCTACCTCAACCACTTCTCCCGCACATTCGTGCCCCGGGATGAAGGGAAGAGACTTTATAACATTTTTACACCAAGGAACCCACTTGTAAAATTTCAGGTCAGAACCACATATAGCAGCAGCTTTAACCTTAATTAAAACATCATTTTTACCTACTTTTGGTAAAGGAACATCAAGAAGTTCAAATCCCACCTCTTCTCTGGTTTTGACAATCGCTTTCATTTTTTTCTCTCTCCATTTATTTTTTCTTATTCCTTTTTACCCATTCGGCATATTCTCTCATTCCTTCTTCTACAGTATACTCAGGATAAAACCCGAGCTCCTTTTTAGCAAGAGATATATCAAGAGTCTCACCTCTTGGCATAAGTTGTATCCTTTCCGGAAATGGTGAGGTTAGCTCAAAAATACAGTGATAATCCAACAAAGGTTA
>JAGHCI010000016.1:0-2958 GCA_021160545.1 Candidatus Aerophobota bacterium
ATAATGGATAGATTTTCAGGAGAGCAGGATATAACAATCTGAGATTGAACTTCTCCAAAAAGCAAAATATCCTCTCTTTCCTTTTCCTTTAAATCTATATTCACCCCTAAGATTTTTTCTTCATTTAGGATACAACATTCAAAAATGCAAATAGCAAGTCCTCCATCAGAGAGATCATGGGCGGATTTTATAAGTTTTTCGTTTATAAGCTCAAGACAAAAATCTTGCACATTTTTTTCTTTTTCAAGGTTTATTTGTGGAGGTTTTCCTTTTTTTAGGTGATGAATATGATAAAGATACTCACTTCCTCCCAGGGTTTTTTCTCCTTCTCCCAGGAGCAAAATTATATCTCCTTTTTCTTTAAACCAGGAAGTTAGGATAAGATCTGTGTCTTCAATCAGTCCCATCATTCCCACAACCGGTGTTGGGTCAATTGCTCCTTTCGGGTTTTCGTTGTAAAAGCTGACATTTCCTCCTGTCACAGGTGTTCCAAGCACTCTGCAGGCCTCTGCCATTCCCTCAACACACTTTGTGAATTGCCAGAATATCTCAGGGTCAGTGGGTGTCCCAAAGTTAAGACAATTGGTTATAGCACAAGGTTTTGCTCCCACACAGACAACATTTCTTGCTGCTTCTGCAACAGCAATTTTCCCTCCCTCATAAGGATCAAGGTAACAATAGCGTCCATTACCGTCGCAGCTTAAGGCGATAGCTTTTTTTGTTTCCTTTATTCTTACAACTGCACTGTCTGAGCCTGGTAGAAGAATAGTATTTGTTCCAACCATATGATCGTACTGTTCAAATATCCAGCTTTTATTTGCTATATTGGGAGAAGATATCATTTTATCAAAAATTCTGTTAAAATCGTCTGGTAGAGGTATGCCTGACAGGTTAAGTTGGTTTGCTTCATTAAGATATTCTGGTTTTTTATATCTCCTTCTGTAAACCGGTGCATCAGTTGTCAGTGCTTTAACAGGAATATTTGCAACAACTTTATTTCTTTCTTTTACTTTGAGCATTCCATCACCTGTAACTTTTCCAATGGGAACAGCGTGCAGGTCCCATTTTTTAAAGATTTTTTCAGCTTCCTTTTCCCTTCCCTTTTTTACTATAATGAGCATTCTTTCCTGGGATTCAGAGAGCATAACCTCATAAGGAGTCATTCCTTCCTCTCTTCTTGGAACAAGCGATATATCTATCTCAATACCCGTTTCTCCTCGGGAGGCTGTTTCCACACTTGATGAGGTAAGTCCTGCTGCCCCCATATCCTGCATCCCAACGACAATCCCCGTTTCTACAAGTTCCAAAGTTGCCTCAAGAAGTAGCTTTTCCATAAAAGGGTCTCCTATCTGCACAGAAGGTCTGTCCTCGTGGGACTTGTCTGTTAATTCTCTTGAGGCAAAACTTGCTCCTCCAAGTCCATCTCTGCCAGTTGATGAACCCACATAAAAAACCGTATTTCCTTCCCCCTCTGCTCTTGCTTTTACTATTTTATCTTTTTTAACTATTCCAAGACAGAGAACGTTAACAAGAGGATTTGCTTTATAGGATCTATCAAAGAAAGTTTCTCCTCCTACAGTGGGAATCCCGATGCAGTTACCATAGAAAGCTATTCCCTCAACCACTCCCTTTAAAAGATATCTTGATCTGGGGTCCTCTAAAGGGCCAAATCTCAAAGAGTCCATAAGAGCAACAGGACGCGCTCCCATGGTGAATATGTCCCTTATTATACCCCCCACTCCTGTTGCTGCACCCTGGAAAGGTTCTATTGCTGAAGGGTGATTATGAGATTCCATTTTAAATACACAGGCAAGCCCGTCTCCTATGTCAACTACTCCTGCATTTTCCTCTCCTGCTCCAACGATGATTTTCTCCCCTTTTGTTGGGAACTTCTTTAATACAGGTTTCGAGCTTTTATAACTGCAGTGCTCACTCCACATAACAGAGAAAATACCAAGCTCGGTAAGGTTAGGTTCTCTTTTGAGTATTTTTTTTATTTTTTCGTATTCCTCTTCAGTTAATCCATGAGCTTTTACAAGTTCCATGTCTATTTTATCAAGCTTTTTTTTCATTTTATCCTCTCTGCCCGCTCTTTTGCCAGGCTTATCTTTATGCTCTCCCATATAAGTTTTCCATCCTCGGATCCAAGGATAGCCTCGGAGCATCTTTCTGGATGAGGCATCATTCCAAGCACATTTTTCCCTTTGTTGCATATTCCAGCAATTGCTTCAACAGAGCCGTTGGGGTTGCTATCTTCTGTTATTTTCCCCTCTTTGTTGCAGTATCTGAAGATAATTTGGTTATTTTTTTTCATCTCTGAAAGGGTTTTTTCGTCAACATAATAGTTTCCTTCAAAATGAGCGATGGGTATTTTTGCAACTTCTCCTTTCTTAAACAGCTTTGTGAAGGGAGTTAAATTATTTTCAACCTTGATGTAGGTATACTTACAGATAAAAAGAAGATTTTTGTTCTTTCTCATTGCTCCAGGCAAAAGTCCTGCTTCAAGAAGAATTTGAAAGCCGTTACATATACCTATAACAAGACCACCTTTTTGAGCAAACTCTTTAACTTTTCTCATAACAGGGCTAAATCTTGCAATAGCTCCTGCACGGAGGTAATCTCCATAGGAAAATCCTCCAGGAAGAACAATACAATCAAATTCTTCAATGTTTTCTTCTTTGTGCCATATAAAATCAACCTTCTCCCCTGTAACCTTTTTTATTGCCCACCAGCAATCATAATCACAGTTTGAGCCAGGAAAGACAACAACTCCGAATTTCATTCTTTAATTTCCTCTATCTTGTAGGTATAGTTTTCTATAACCGGATTTACAAGAATTTTTTTACACATATCTTCAATTTCTTCTTTTACTCTTTCTTTGTCATTAATTTCAAGTTCTACCTGCAGGTATTTCCCCGTTTTTACTTTTTTTACCCCTTTATAACCAAGAGAATCAAG
>JAGHCI010000092.1:0-8508 GCA_021160545.1 Candidatus Aerophobota bacterium
ATATTATTAGCAAACAAAAAGTGCTTTGTCAATTACCAGGCTTCCACGGTTCCTGCCTGAGATTATACTGAATAAGAGGAGAAAGCTCTTCTGGGTGATGGAAGAAAGCAAAGAAGAGGCTGTTGACAGTAATTTTAATTTTGTATAAATTTTTATTAATATGTTGTGTAATCTAATGTGTATGGAGGAGATAAGATGAAAAGAGGTGTTGAAAAAGTTATAATTGCTTTTCTGTGTTTTGTCATCTTTACTGCCGGCTTTTCCTTTTCAAACTCCTTTAAGGTGAAAGCAGATGAGGTTAAGAGGGGATTTGTTTTGTTTTTTAAATACCCGCATGTAGCAGTTACTAAAAAGGAGAAAATAGAACTTGATTTTACAGTGGTAAATACAGGAAAGAAGGAGGAAGAGGTTCTTCTTTCTGTTATTCCGGATAAAAAAGCAAAGGATTGGAATGTGGGATTTGAAACAAGATGGGATAAAATGCAGGTTCAAAGTGTTGGTCTTCTTACCGAAGAACCTGACAATTCTGTGGATTTAAAATTTTATGCTATTCCTCCTGAGAATGTGAAGGAAGGTGAATACAGTTTTGTGGTAAAGGGGATGAGCAAAGATAAGAAAATTCAACGCTCCACTTCTGTTGTGATAAGGCTTGTGACAAAAAAAGGTGTAAAGGAAGAAGTTTCCAGGGAAGTGGAGCTTACAAGCGATTATCCCAGTATGGAAAATCCTGCAGGGGAAAAATTTCAGTTTGCAATAAAGGTGAAAAATAATACTGACAAAGCTATTGTTTTTGACTTGGGTGCAGATTTTCCTTACGGATGGAGAGCTTACTGTACTCCGAGATGGGAGGAGGAAAAGAAAATATCTTCCATAAAAGTCGATTCAAATGGGACAGAAAACCTTCTTTTGACCTTAATTCCTCCTTTAACTGCTAAGAAGGGTGATTATCCTGTGAAGTTTTTTGTAAAATGGGGGGAAAAGGTAGCAAGCATTGATTTAAAAGCAATAATTACAGGAACTTATAAGTTGAAGTTCAGAACATCAACAGGACGTTTTAATCTTGATGCGGTTGCCGGAAAAAAAGAAGTTGTGGAAGCGTACGTCTGGAATGAGGGTTCTGCTCCAATTGAGGATGTTAGCTTTTTCTCCATAGATACTCCCAAAGACTGGAAAGTTACTTTTGAACCGGATAAGATTTCCTCTGTTTCTCCCTACCAGGAGGTAAAAAAGCCTGAAAAGGTTAAAATCAGTATTCTTGCTCCTGCAAGAACCATACCCGGTGATTATATGTTTACTGTTAAAGCTGCTGGAAAGCAGGATCAGGCTCAGATGGATTTAAGAGTCACTGTGAAAAGAGCTACCCTGTGGGGATGGGTGGGACTTGGAATTGTGGTTGCTATCATACTTTGTCTTGTGGGAGTTTTTGTAAAGTTAGGGAGAAGGTAATATGGAATGGGTAGTTGAGACAAAGGACCTTAAAAAAAGTTATAACGGGGTAAAAGCTGTTGACGGAATAAACCTTAAGATAAGAGAAGGGGAGATTTTTGGCTTTCTCGGACCAAATGGTGCGGGGAAAACTACGACCATTTTAATGCTTTTAGGTCTTACAGAACCTACTTCAGGTGAGGTGAGGGTTTTTGGTTATAATGCTACAAGAAATCCTCTTCAGGTAAAAAGAATCACAGGTTATCTTCCTGAGAATGTGGGTTTTTACGAGGATTTAACTGCAAGGGAAAATCTTCTCTATATAACAAAGTTAAATAAGATTCCCACTTCACAGGCTTTAGAAAAGATAGAAGAGGTTCTATCAACTGTTGGTCTTTCTGAAGTTGCCGATAAAGAAGTAGGAACGTTTTCAAGAGGAATGCTCCAGAGGCTTGGTATAGCAGCAACTCTTGTTAAGGATCCAAAGCTTGTTATACTTGATGAGCCCACTCTTGGAATAGACCCTGAGGGAGTGGAGCAGATTCTCAGCTTGATAAGAAAAATGAAGGAGGAAAAGAAAATAACAATTCTCCTTTCCTCTCATTTTCTTCATCAGGTTCAGAGGATATGTGATAGAGTGGGCATAGTTTCCAAAGGAAAGATAGTGGTTGAGGGGACAATTGGTGAGGTGGGTGAGAGGGTCATTGGAGGTGGTAAAACCCAGATTCAGGTTGAAGTTTCAGAGCTTACCCCATCTCTTCTGGAGTCTATAAGGAAGATTGAAGGTGTGGAAGGTGTTGAAAGCTCTGGCAACTTTTTAAATATAAAATGTGAGAAAGACCTGAGAAGGGAGATATCAAAGGTGATTGTGGAAAGTGGCTCTTTCCCTTTACTCTTGAAGACGCAGGATTACACTCTTGAGGAGATTTATGTAAGGTATTTTAGGGAGGGAGAGTAAAATGTCCGGGGTAGGGACTATTTTTTGGAAGGAAATGGCTGATTATTTTGGAAGTAAAAGGTTTTTAGTGCTTTTTATAATTATATGTCTTACAGGAATATCTGTTGCTTATCTTGCAGGAAGAAACCTTGAGGGTTTTACTCATATACCCTCACAGTATCTTTTGCTGGGCTTCTTTATAACATCTGCTGGTTCTTTGCCCTCTTTCACCTTCTTTGTGAGTTTTTTTGGACCTCTTATAGGGATTATCCTGGGTTTTGATGCTATAAGTGGTGAGCGCTCTCGTGGAACTATAAGTATGGTTTTATCCCAGCCTGTTTTCAGAGATTCTTTAATTAACGGGAAATTTTTAGCCGGGATTTTAACAATAGCCATTATGTTTGTGAGTATTTTTTTGATTATTCTTGGACTTGGAATATGGGCAATGGGTTTTGTTCCCAATCTGGAGGAGCTATCCAGGATAGGTATTTACTGTCTTGCAAGCGTTGTTTATGTTGGGTTCTGGCTAAGCCTTGGAATTCTTTTTTCCATTCTTTTTAGAAGGACCTCTTCCTCTGCATTGACTTCCATAATGATGTGGATATTTTTTACCTTCTTTATATACATGATTGCCAATGTGATTGCTGACCAGATTGTTCCAGTTCCTGCAGTTACAACTCCTGAGGTTCTTGCTAAGAATGAGGCAATAAGAAGAGCGATTGTTCGTGTTTCTCCTGCTGCCTTATTTGAGGAAATAGCGACCGCAGCGCTTAATCCCTCTGTGAGAGCCTTTGGTTTTGTAAATCCTGAAGAGCTTGCAGGTCTTATTCCTACTCCTCTCTCTCTGGGACAGAGTTTAATGGTTGTTTGGCCTGAATTTGTGGGTCTTGCTATTTTAATGCTTATATGTTTTGCTATATCTTATATTGTTTTCATGAAACAGGAGATAAGGTCTCTGTAACAAGGGATTAGATCTTAAACATTTGACATTCAGGGTAATCGTTTACTGCAACCATTGAAAACTGAGAATAAAAAAGATAAGAGAAAGAAATGTCAAATGTTGAGACCTGACCCCCGACTGTTGGTTAAGTCTTGGACCTAAGATAATTATTGCTGAAAGAGCGATCCATCCTCCAGTGGAGTGAACCACTACACTACCTGCATAGTCATGAAAGGGAAAACCAAAAATTTTTCCCAAACCTCTCCCACTTTCTCCCAGTATTCCTATCCTTCCCCAGATAAGACCTTCAACTAAAGGATAGACAATCCCTACAAAAATACAACCTGCTATTATCTGAGTTTCAAATTTAGCTCGTTCAGCAATACCTCCTGAGATGATGGCAGGAATACAGGCTGCAAAGGTACTCATGAAGAAAAAGTGTGCCAGATCAAACCCGTTTGAGCCTGTAATATTAGTTGCCGGTCTTAAGAAATTGATTCCATAGGCAATGGAAAAGCCTAATAAAAAAATAAATTAAAATGGAAAAAGCCCAGTCAGTTGCGATTTTACTTAAGGCATTTACTACACTTTTCTTTTGAACACTTCCTGCCTCTAAGAAGGCAAATCCAGCATACATGGAGAAAACTAAAACTCCACCCCAAACGAGGAAAAAGACATCCCCTCCTTTAATTAACCTGAGAAGTCCTTCTGAGATGTTCATTTGTCTTCTCCTGCAGTCTTTTTTTTAGATTAAAGTAAAGATTCACCTTTTTTGGTAACCTTTTCCCGGTTTTAATAAGTTCTTGACAAATTATTCATTTTGTGTTATTTTTTACAAAATAGTAACACAACCAAACCGGACTTATCCGGTCAAATTATCTCTGTTCCAGGAGGTGAAGAATGAAAAGGCAAAAGGAAATTGATGTAAAAACTTTAATCATGGTGCTTGGTAGTTTATTGTTTTTTTATACCTGTATTTTCTTGGGAATAAGTTTTGCCAGGACTAAAATTATCTCTACAGATTTAGAAGGAAGAAAAATCGCTGTTCCTTATCCGATAGAAAGAATAATTGTTACTGACGATACTGTTGCAGATGTAGTAAGACTTTTTGGCAGACAGAGGTGTGTTGTGGGGATTGAGGAAAGTATTCCTGGGCGGGGATATTTTCCGGAGATGAGCAGGAAAGTGATTACCGGCAATCAGTGGAGAGGACTTAATTGGGAAAAAATACTTCAGCTTAAACCAGATATTATTCTTATAAGTGATCATCCGGCATGCACTTCCAAAATCATCAACCAGGCAAAAAGATTTAACATACCCGTGCTTCCCTTAAGGTGGCGCTTTCCTGAGGACCAGGATAAAACAGTGAGAATGCTGGGAGAAATTTTCGGAGAAGAGGGAAAAGCCGAAAAATTTATTCAGTGGAAAAATAACAAATTGCAAATAGTTAAAAGGCGGGTTGAAAACATAAAGGAGGAAGAAAGGCTTAAAGCCTATCTGGAGGTTGCTTTTTCAGGGCCTGTAGGAAAAGCTGCTGGTAGGGGGAAACCTGCAAGCCAGGTTATGGAAATAGCCGGGCTCAGGAATATCTGTGAATTTCGGGGACAGAAAGAAGTCAGTGCAGAGTGGATTGCAGAAAAGAATCCAGATATTATCATCATGTGTGATTATGCAGGGGGTGCAGGAGGAATTACCGGGTACATGGCAACTGATACTGCCAGGATAACCTCCTACCTTGAAGAAATTAAAACTCAGCCGCGGTTTAAAAAGACAAATGCTGTTAAGAAAAACAGGGTGTATTTGATGAATACCAAGTTGCGTGGAAGTATGCACTTTGTGGGGGTTTTCTATCTTGCAAAAGCAGCTTATCCTGAGAAATTTGAGGATGTCGACCCGGAAAGAATTCATAAGGAATTTTTTGAGAAGTGGATGGGCATAAATTACCGGGGAATATGGTTTTATCCTGAACCTTAATTTAGGAGGAAAGTGATGGATTATGAAAAAATATTAGAGGAGGCAAAAAATAGAGAGATAACAAAAGAAGAGGCACTTTATCTTTTTAAGAATACTGACAACACCGAGAAATTTCTTTCTTTGCTTAAAACAGCAAGCTATGTTCGTGGTCAAAACCTGGGGAGAAGATTTAAACTATGGGTTCATATACCTTCTACCACTACAGGATGTATAACCAATCCTGCGTGCAGATATTGCTGGAATTCAAGCCGCATTAAAGGGATGAGGTCTGTGAATAAAAGCGCCTCTCCAGCTGAGATAGCAAAAATTGCTAAAATTGCGGAAGAGATGGGCTTTGAAGGAGTTCAGCCTGGTGGTGGTTGCACAGGGAAAATGGGAAAGGATGCTATCAGGGATGCAGAAATTATCAAGGAAAATACCAATCTCAAAGTCTACGTAAACTATGGTTATGATATGTGTGAGGAAAGTATACTCAAACTTAAAAGCTTAGGAGTAGAAAGGATAGGTTGTCAGCTTGAAGTTATAAATCCTGAAATCTTCTACAGGATAAAACCAGGAGATAACCTGGATAAAAGAAAGGAAATTATGGAAATTATTGAGAAACATAATGTAGGGCTTGATAGTGGTATTATGATAGGTGTTGGAGAATCTTACCAGGATAGAGTGGACGCGATATTCTATCTTAAGAAATTTAAAAATCTAAAAAGAACCTCTGTTTGTGGATTTCTTCCCATACCTGGTACACCAATGGAGAGTGAATTGCCTGCAACAACAAGGGATATTGCCATAACAATAGCCATAATGAGACTTGTATTCAGGGACATTGATATTGAAGGTAGCTTTGGAAGAGATGAACAGCTTCAGCTCTGGATAATGGCAGGAACTAACATAAGGCTAGTTCATGGTATGTTCAGACCAAAGGATACAGGAGATGGTTTTAAAAAAGATCCTTTTAGAGCAAAAGTCTTAGATGTAACTGATAATTTTCGGTTTATTAATTTACTACCCTTCTACCTAAAAATGATTGAGGAAGCCGGTTTAAAAACAAATATAAAGGAAGCTACAGTTTAAAAATAAAGCTTTTTATATATGTGTTACTCTGAAAGGCAAAGATGTTACAAGATATGAAAGATCCAGAAAAAGAAATTAAAATACAAAAATCGTATTTTAAATTTATAAGAGGGAAATTAATCTTTGTTTTCTCTCTTTTAATTTTGCTTGTAGTTGCAGGAATAGTTGCGGTCAATGTGGGATCAGTCTCTCTTGGAGTGGATAAGATACTATCCTCAATTTGTAACAGAATTTTTTTCACCCACTTTGTTAAAGATGAACTTGCATCCACTATAGTCTGGGAGTTAAGACTGCCGAGAGTTTTCATGGCTATTTTGGTTGGAGCAGGGCTTGCTATGGCTGGGACAGCATTGCAGGGAATTTTAAAAAATCCTTTAGCTTCTCCCTATACTCTTGGGGTAGCTTCAGCTGCAGGATTTGGAGCATCGCTTGCTATTGTTGCTGGTGTAGGTTTGTTAGGTACACAAAATCTTTTGATTATAACCAATGCTTTCATTTTTGCGTTGTTCTCCTCTTCGGTAGTTTTGGGATTGGCAAGGATAAAGGGAGCTACCCCTGAAAGTTTAATACTGGCCGGGATTGCCATGATGTTTCTTTTCTCTGCTATGACCTCCTTACTTCAATATATGGGGACAGAAGAAGAAGTAACTGCGGTAGTTTTCTGGCTTTTGGGGAATTTATCAAGAGCTACCTGGCCCAGAGTGGGGATAGTTTGTGCTGTTGTCTTTGGGACTTTTCCCTTTTTTATGAGGTATGCCTGGGATTTTAATGCTTTGACTGTTGGAGATGAAACAGCAGAAAGTCTTGGTGTAAGTACGGTAAAAGTGAGGTTGGTGGGACTGGCACTTGCTTCTCTTGTCACCGCAAGTGCAATTTGTTTTGTGGGGACTATAGGTTTTATAGGTCTTGTTTCTCCCCATATATCAAGGATGATTATTGGAGGAGATCACAGATTTTTATTTCCCACTTCCTGCCTTGTGGGGGCAATTTTGCTCTTGGTAGCAGATACTGTTGCAAGGACTATTCTCTCGCCTGTAATTCTTCCAGTGGGGATTTTAACCTCATTTTTAGGAGTACCTCTTTTTATATATTTGATTATAAAGTCAAGGAGAGAATATTGGTGAAGTTAGAGGTTAAGGGATTGAATTTTAAGTATAATGGCAGGTGTATTTTAGAAAATATAAATTTAGAAGTGGGAGAAGGAGAGATTTTAACAATCCTTGGTCCTAATGGATCAGGGAAGACCACTCTTTTAAGATGTATCGCGGGGATAATTAATCCTGAGGAAGGACAAATTTTTATAAACGGGAATAAGATAAAAAAATTAAAAAAAGAAGAGCTTGCAAGAAAGATAAGCTATGTTCCCCAGAATGAGGATGGGAGTTTTCCTGCTACTGTTTTTGACACAGTTCTTATGGGAAGAAAGCCCTACCTTACCTGGAATCCGAGTAATAAAGACCTTGAGGTAGTTTCTGCAACATTAGGTTTTTTAGGATTAAAAGAATTTGCTTTAAGGGATTTTAACGAATTAAGTGGAGGCGAAAAGCAAAAAGTTCTGATAGCAAGAGCTATAGTTCAACAGGCGCAGATTATGCTTTTAGATGAACCTACAAGTAATTTAGATTTGAGGCATCAGCTGGAAGTTTTGGAAATAATAAGAAGACTTGCTGATGAAAGAGGAATTTCAGTTATAATGGCTACACATGACCTTAATTTAGCTCCCAGATATTCGGATGAATTGGTAATGTTAAAAAATGGGAAGGTTTTTTGTCTGGGGAAACCCAAACAGGTAATAACCCCTGAAAATATAAAAGCAGTATATCAGGTGGAAGCTACCATTGATAATCACTCCCAAATTCCTCATATAGTGTCTATATCTTTATAGATTGCAAGCCAAGCAGGTAGATACTATCCTCACCGCCAAACAAACCAAATCAACCAAACAAACCAAACCAACCAAACCAACCAAACAAACCAAACCAACCAAACCAACCAAATAAACCAAATAAACCAAATAAACCAGATAAACCAAACCAACCAAACCAACCAAATAAACCAAATAAACCAAAAAAACGCTTGATTTCAAGACTTGACCCCCAAACTTGCTTTTGGTTAAAAAATGTATAGTATAATTTTAGAGGAGAAATTGCGCCTGTAGCTC
>JAGHCI010000096.1:0-2768 GCA_021160545.1 Candidatus Aerophobota bacterium
CCATATATCTGGTCTTACCAGATATACGATAATCTAAAATTATTTTTTTGTCAAGAAGTAATAATGTGGGGGTCAAGTCTTGAAATCAAACATTTTTTTTGGTTGATTTGGTTTATTTGGTTTGTTTGGTTAGACTTGGGAGGCCATAGCTTATATCAATCTCTTTTAGCATAATATCACCCGTCCTGGTCTCAAGGCCTGAATCCCCTAACTTTTTACCTTGACATGATTAGGAAAAATTGCTACCTGTTAGAATCAGGAGAAACAGGGACTATCTTTTGATGAGTGACGAGGTTGGGCAAAAATTATGCAGCAAAGGTGAATGTGTTAAAAAACTTCTCTTAAGAGAAAATGAAATTACCTTCTAAGTATAAAAAAACAATTTTTGTGGCAGCTATCCTAATTGTTATAGTATTCCTGAGCTATACCTCTTTTTGCTCCTTTCTCGCAGACCGGTATTATCAAAAAGCAAAAAAACTCTCAGACAATGCAAAAAACTGGCAGAAAGCCGCAATTTACTACGAGAAGGCTCTGTCTATCACTCCGAAAAATGCTGAATACCATGATGAGGCAGGAAAACTCTACTCAAGACTTTTCATGCTTTACCAGGATGAGGAATACTTTGAAAAAGCAGTTGCCCATTTCAAAAAATCATACAGACAAAACCCTTACAATGCCTGGGCACACTATCATCTTGCCTGGTGTTACCTGGAAAAAAGAATGTATAAAGAAGCAGAAAAGGAGGCGAAACAAGCTATCCGGCTTGACCCCAACAATGCCACCTACCACTGGCAACTTGCAGCAATTTATGAAAGGATGAGGAAATTGGGGGAGGCGAAAGAGGAATACCAGGAGGTTCTTCGCATCATGCCAGGATACAGCAAGGCAAAAAGGGCGTTAAAGAAAATTGAGAAAAAATTGAAAAATACAAAAAATCCTCTTTAAAATGCTTCTCTTAGCTCATACTGGAATAACACTTGGTTTTGTAAATCTTGCTTGCAGGATTCTTCTCAAAATCACCTCCTGCAGAGGAAAGAAAAGTAAAGATAAAGGAGTATCTTTTAAAAAAATCAAAAAATTAGCTTCCACACGCTCAGATCCACCTGCAAATTCAGGCCCACTCATAAACTCATACTCACCTGCAAACTCAACAAACTTAAAAGTTGATTATCGCCTTGTTCTCTTAGGGTCTATGTTCCCGGATATCGTTGATAAACCTCTTGGTATGTTAATCCTCCCGGACCTTATTGCAAATGGCAGAATATACACCCACACACTTCTTGTTAACCTTATTCTTGTAGTTGCAGGTATTTATCTTTTTAAAAGAAAAAAACCCTGTTTTCTTTTTTTCAGCCTTTCTTCCATGTTCCATCTTATCCTTGACAGGATGTGGCTTACCCCTCAAACTCTTTTCTGGCCCCTTTACGGATGGGGCTTTTCCAAAGAGGATATATCCTCCTGGTGGGAGAATATCTTTCAGGCACTTTTCAAAGACCCTTCGGTTTATCTGCCGGAGATTATGGGAGCAACAATTCTTGCAGCATTCGGTATAATCCTTATAAAAAGAAAGGCTCTTGGTAAATTCTTGCTTGAGGGGAAACTTCCGTGAAATCCGTGAAAATCAGGATAAAAAACGAACTTTTGCTTATAGATATCCTCTCTTTTATCCTTATAGGTATTGTAAGTTTAACCTCCTTGAGGGTTTTAAGAATAATACTTGGTCTTCCCTTCATCTTATTTTTCCCGGGCTATACACTTGTTGCCGCTCTCTTTCCTAAGAAAAGCCAGCTTGATGCAATAGAGAGAATTGCTCTAAGTTTTGGCCTGAGCATAGCAGTTGTTCCCCTTATTGGACTTATCTTAAACTACACCCCCTGGGGAATAAGGCTTTATCCCATCCTTGTATCTCTTACAGGATTCATTGTGGCAATGTCAGCTATTGCTCTTATAAGACGCTCCCAGGTTCTACCCTCAGAAAGACTTAGTATAAGCTTAAATGTAGATTTTTCCTCATTTTCTTCCCGGTCAAAACTTGACAGAGTTTTAACTGTAATTCTTGTCCTGGCAATTATTGCTGCCATAGGGACTTTAATTTATGTTATCTCCACACCAAAGGTGGGGGAAAGATTCACGGAGTTCTATATACTGGGTGAAGGAGGAAAGGCAGAGGGATATCCAAGAGAGCTCATTGTGGGAGAAAAAGGTTATGTTATCCTCGGTATAGTAAATCACGAGCATGAGCCTGTAACCTACACTGTTAAAGTTTTAGTGGGGGGTGAAGAAAACAACTTTATTGGTCCTGTCACCCTGGAATATGAGCAAAAGTGGGAGAAAAAGATAGACTTTACTGCTACAAAGCCCGGGAAAAACATAAAGGTTGAATTTCTCCTGTTCAGAGAGGATCAATCCGAAAAACCCTACAGAAGTCTGCATCTCTGGATTGATGTTACTGAGAAGAAAATCCTCCCCTTTTAACCGAAACCACTAATCACTTAAAAGCTACTAATCACCAAACCACCTATAATCACTTAAACTTAAGCCACCGGTCGTCTTACCACCTGCACTCTGTGCCGTGCAAGAAGCTCTTCAATTTTCCTCATTCTCTCATACCATCTGTAAGCCTTTTCCAGACTCTCAGCCTCTCTCCAGGGCTCTGCTGGCTGAATTACTGTAAGGAGGTGGCAAGACTTAATTTCATCGACAAGCTGTAAAATTTCCACCGGCTCGCCTGATAGCTCACTTATCAACAAAAATTGCTTTCTCTCACC
>JAGHCI010000002.1:0-3284 GCA_021160545.1 Candidatus Aerophobota bacterium
CTCTCTACCTATTGCCCCACAGCCAACAAGTCCTATCTTCATTTAAATGAGCGCCTTTTTTGTTGCAAAAATTATAAAATAGCAAAAGATTATGTCAAGCTAAAAACTATTCTTGGAACCTGCTAAGAATAAAGGGATATCTTGCAGTAAGGTCATCTTTTATCTTTACCTGCATCTTTATAAGTTCTATCCCGTAGGTATGTAAAATATTCTCCTTTTCTTCTTCAAGATACATATTCTTGATTTGCTGGATGTTTTTTTCTATAAAAGGATACATCATCTCAGGCTTGTATTCGGAAGACGGATTTTCCTCCTTTAAAAGGATTGATTTGACATATTCCCACTTTTCTTTATCATAAGCCTGCGGATTTTCCTCAATATATCTTTTAAAGAATTTCTGAATCTCTTTAAGGGAAGAAATTGCAAGTTCCTCATTTTTAGAGCTGAGGGCTTCAAGATATTTTTGAAATAAAGTTTGCACCTCTTTGTTCTCTCTCAGTTTGTTAAAATAATCCTGTTCCAGTTTATACCACGGATATTTTTCTAAGAATTCATTGATAAATCTTTCTTTTTCCTCCGATGAGGTTATGTTTTTTTCCTGAATTGACTTTGCTAAAATGGTGTATTTTTGAGCTACACTTTTCCCCCATTCCTCCACTTTGGTGGAGAAAAATTTTGAAAAATCAAAGTACATAAGCTCTGAGAAAAGTCTTTGTCTGTCCCCAATTTCTAAGTCTACTCCTCTTTGCATAAGGAAATTTTTTAAAGGATAAAGAAGGTCTCCTTGCTTTGCATAGGGAAGTTCCAGATGATCAAGGTTTTGAGCATAAAGGTTTACGTTTTTGACTTTGAAGTTTCCGGAAGCAGAAAGAATTCTGACAATACTTGAGTCATCTGGATCAGAGGTTATACTATCCTTTGTCCACAGAGGCAGATTGAAAGAAAAATCCCTTACTTTCTCCTTCTTTAAAATTTCCTCAACACATCCAAAGGGGAAAGGTTGAATTATAAAAGTTAAAGGTTCTGAGGAATTGTTCTCAACAACTCTTACGTTATAAGGAGGAGAAGAAGGTCCGATGAGAGGCCCTTCCTTTTTCCAGACCTCTCTTATTATGGCACTTTCTCCTGGTTCAATTTTTTGTCTTGAAGTGAGAATGTAGTCTATAATACCTGCACCACCTAAGATTATTACTACTCCTAAAATCCCTCCTAAAATTCCTGCAAAAAAACTTTTTGCTCCCATTTTTTTACATTAAATTTTGTCTTTTTCTCAACTCGTTTTGCCATTCAAGTGCACTTACTTTTTTAAGAGAAGGCTTAACGCTTATTATTCTTATTCCTGTTAGGTTTTCAATTTGAGAATTTTGCCGAATCCAATCCACTATTCCCTCTGTTAGATAACTTTCCTCTTTTTTTTCGTCAGAATTTTTTATCTCCTCTGTTATTTTTTCGTTAACAAGGTCCTCTACCACAAGATAGTGGATGGTTCTGTAGAGATTTTCGTAAGCTTGAATATCTGCTATTTTTGGGTTTTTCATTATTTTTTTAACCTTTAAAGGTCTGAATATAAGCTTTTCATTTTCCACCCGATTGAGCTTTTCTATGTTCTTTATTTCATGTTCCACAAATTTTTGCCATTGAGGATTATCTCTCATTCTTGGATGTTCCTTTAACCATCTTAACCCGGCAAGGTATCTTTCGTACATAGAACCTACCCTGTAGGTGTCAAGCAGTGAGGGATATAGAAATCTTCTTATCCACTCCTTTACTTTTCCCTGAGCAAGACATTTTTTAAAATGAGAGTCAATCTCTGCAGGATTTTCTCTATAGAGGTTTTCTTTATAGTCCTGTTTTTTCTTTTCTATGTATTGCAGGGTGTAGGGTTCAAGGTCCCGGGAAAGTCTTTCCTTCCCCTTTCCATCATAGTCATACATTGCCCAGAGCTCAGGATTGTGAATCTTATAGGTGAATTGAAGGTTTAATCCTGTATACCCTTTTCCCCACTCCTCACGGAACAGGTGAAAAAATCTATCCATGATTCCTGAGGGTTCCACCTCCTGCAGGATAATAAAAACCTTTCCAGAGTAAGTTTTTTTGAGGTTTATGTTATGCACAAAACAAAAGGGCTTGGGTACCTCCCAGAATAGCTTGAGATTTTGCAGACCCAAAGTTGTGGGGAAGGAAAGATAATCTTTAACTTTTACCTTCTCTCCCAGAAAACCCTGGTAAGAGAAGCGATAATTGTGTATAATTGCAACCTCATCGGGAAATATAAGGTGAAACCCTGTTAGTGCAGCAAAGAGGGCAAGAACCCCCAGGGAGATTAAAAATCCCACTGCTGGCTTTGCTGCAATCTGTAGCAGGATGTGTGGTGTATTTTTTTCTCCAAGCTCAAACGTAGATTTCAATTTTTTCTGCATTTTTTTAATTATTCTTGAGGAGGAAAAATTGCCACATTTTCTCTTGCGTAAAAAGTAACACACCCTCCCAAAGGTTACGAAAAGATTGTGGTAGAGGTCTTTTAATATAGTTCCTCTTTCGGAGGGAAGAGGAGTCTGTCCGAGATGGAGTCTTGAGGAGAGAAAAACCATTTTCTGAAAGAAAGATGATATATCCTGGGTAAATTTTATCCTCTGACTTTTGGTGGAGGCGTGACTCAGTGATAGATAGTTTGTCACTATTTTTTCTCTTGTGGTATTAAACTCAGCAGAAGAAAAGAAATTCTCAAGAGAAAAAAGTTTTTGCTCGTCTTTTAAAGATCCACTTTTATTGTTTGAAGGAGAGATTATTTTCAGGGGAGCAAATATAAATTTATTCTCCAGGTGATAAAGAATATCCTTTGTCATTGCTATAATGTTTTTTCTCTCGCTCCAGGGAAAATGAGGATCAAAGGATACAAGGTCAAGTAAACTTTGAAGAGTTTCCTTAACTTTATCCCGTTCCTTCCTGGATAAGATGTCTTCTAAAGAATTTATCTTCTCTATTACAGGATGTTTTTTCCCTACCTTTGTTTTTAGATTTTCCCTGAGCTTTCTTATATCAAACAAAAATCTGGAGGAGCTTTCTTTTCCAAAGCTTTCGTAAACTTTAAAAGGTTTTAGTGCTTTGTAAAGTTTTGGGAGAGAATTTTTGCCGGTTAAGGCGTAATAAAAGGAGGCAATTGTTGGTGAGAGAATCATCACCGCTATAGCATAGGGGCTTAAAAAGTCCCCTACTGCTCTAAAGCATTTATCAATTGCAGAATAAAGCCAGGGAAGTCTCCATAAAATGGTCCAGATAAGATA
>JAGHCI010000015.1:0-5932 GCA_021160545.1 Candidatus Aerophobota bacterium
GTTAAATATAGAGGAGATTTGAATGAATTCCTCTCTTATTGTAAGTGCTTCTGGTGTGAGAGGGATAGTGGGAGAAGGATTGAATCCGGAAGTGGTGGTGAGGTTTGCCTGTGCCTTTGGAAAAATGGTAAAAGGGAGGATTCTTGTTGGTTATGATACTCGCACCTCAAATAAGATGTTCAAATATGCTGTCTTCAGTGGTCTTTTATCAGTTGGTTGTGAAATTGTAGACCTCGGAATTTGCCCAACGCCTTCTATTCAGCTTATGGTAAGAGAGACAGGAGCAGATGGAGGTATAGCTATTACTGGAAGTCATAATCCTCCTGAGTGGAATGCACTAAAATTTATTAGAAGAGATGGCCTTTTCCTTTTTCCAGAAGAAGGGGAAAGGCTTTTTTTAATTTATAAAAAAAATAAAATTGAAAATGTTCGCTGGAATGAAATTGGCGATGTTTCTCAAGATAATTCTGCTATTAAAAGGCATATACAAAAAATTTTAGAGGTTGTAGATGTAGAAAGGATAAGAAAAAAGGGCTTTAAGGTAGTTATAGATGGTTGTAATGGTGCAGGCTCTGTTATAAGTCCTTTTCTTTTAAAAGAACTTGGTTGTGAAGTTGTAGAACTTAATTGCCAGCCTAACGGATTTTTCCCTCACTTACCAGAACCCACTCCTGCCAACCTTCAACAGCTTTGCGAGAAGGTTAAAGAAACAGGTGCTGACATAGGTTTTGCTCATGATGCTGATGCAGATAGGTTAGCAATAGTTTCAGAGAAAGGTGAAGGTTTATCTGAGGAATATACTCTTCTCTTGGCGATAAAAAGCGTTCTCCAAAAAAGAAGGGGACCTGTGGTAACCAATATATCCACCTCCAAGGCTGTAGAGGATATAGCAGGTGAATTCAACTGTCCTGTGAAAAGAACTAAAGTGGGAGATGTTTATGTATCCAGATGTATGAAGGATTGTAGAGCGGTTATAGGAGGAGAAGGAAATGGCGGAGTCATTTTCCCACCTGTAAATTATGCAAGAGATGGAATTGCCGCAATAGCCTTAATACTGGAACTTGCTGCCAGAGAAAATGCCCCCCTTTCTTTCATTACAAAAGACTTACCTTCTTATTTTATGGTTAAAAAGAAAATAAAAAGCATCTTTGTTAATTTTGATGAATTAAGAGAGAAAATTATAAAAAATCTCGGTTGTGTTAAAGTTGACCTTTTAGATGGGATAAAAATATGGCTTAATGAAGGATGGGTTCATATAAGGGCTTCGAGGACAGAGCCAGTTATAAGAGTCATAAGTGAGGCAAAGATAAAAGAGGATGCGGAAAAAATTTGTGACATGGTAGTGGAGTTAATTCTGAAAAAATAAAAATAAGTAAAATAGTTTCTGTGTCAAAAATCAAAGTTTTATTAATTTGATCTTTATGAAAAATTGGCTTATTATAAAAAATGGGAGTAAAACCTTGCAAAGGAGGTGAAAAAAATGAAAGCAAAACTTATGAAAATCATCTTTGTTCTTGCCTCTTTACTTCTTGCAGGAGGCGCTAACTTTCGCTGGGGTGGGTAATAAGAATTTTTAGGAGTAAAGAGTGACAAAAAAGAAGACACTCAAATTTGACCTTTACGTCTGGTTCATAACAGGAGCTGGCTTAACATTGCTTTTCTTGTGGAGTCTGGAGGCTGATATTTCCTGGGAGATGGGGAAGAGCTTGGTTTTCTGGGCAAGTCTTGTTCTTATTGCTGAGCTTTTCTCCGTCTCCCTTCCGTATGGAGGTTCTGTTACCTTAGGTTTTCCGTTGATTTACGCCACTTTTTTAACAGAAGGACCTGTAATAGGGGTATGGGTGGCAAGCTTTGCTTCACTTACGGAACTTAAGAAAGGAAAAAAAGCGGATGTAAAAAAAATATTGTTTGATTGTGGGCAATTTACTATTTCTGTCTCTGGAGCGTGGCTTGTTTATAAAAACACAGGAGGAGTGATTATAAAAAGTGTTTTATCTACCAATATTCTTTCTCTTTCTCTTGCAGCACTTTCTTACTTTGTATTAAATTCGTTCATCGTTTCCTGTGCCATTGCATTTCAGAGGAGGAGTTCTGTTATTGATATGTGGTCAAATAATTTTCGCTGGGCTGCTCCCAATTATCTTGCTCAAACCCCGCTTGGCTTTTTGATGGCTTTGATTTATCGCCAGATAAGCTGGTGGGGTGTTACTTTTATAATGTTCCCCCTTTTTATTGCCTATTGGGCTTACAAACTATATATGGATATGAGAAGGGAACACTTAAGCGCAATTCAAGCTCTTGCAACAGCGGTAGAGGCAAGGGATCCTTATACTGAGAAGCACTCTCAACGAATGGCCGAATACGCAATGGCAATAGCAAGAGAAATGGGGCTTTCTATTTATTCTGCTGAGGTCATAAGGTATGCTGCTATTCTTCATGATATTGGCAAAATAGGTGTTGCTGATAGTATCCTTTCCAAGGGTAATTCTCTTACACTGGAGGAGTGGGATCAGATCAAGAAACACTGTATTATTGGAGCCGAGATAGTAAAACGGATAGACTCTCTCACTGATGCCTCAAAAATTATTTACCACCACCATGAAAGATATGATGGGAAGGGATATCCTAATGGATTGAAAGGAGAGGAGATACCTCTTGGTAGTAGAATAATTGCTGTTGTTGATGCTTATGATGCTATGACTTCTCGAAGGCCTTATAGAGAGGCACTTTCAAAAGAAGAAGCTATTGCGGAGCTTAAAAGATGTGCGGGGAAGCAATTTGATAAAAAAGTTGTAGAAGCTTTTTTAAGAGTATTGGAGAGAGATGCTACTTGATGTTTTAGTAATTTCTCTTGTTGTCTCTTTTTTAAAAGGAGGCAAAGTGGGAAGACTTGCTGAAATAGAGTTTCGTAAAATATGGCTTATAATCTGTCCTTTTTTACTTCAATATGTGCTTTTTTTAAGTGGAGAGAAAAGTTTTCCTATCTTTGAGAAATGGGGGAATTACCTATATCTTTTGTCTTATATGCTCCTTTTGGTGGGGATATGGGTTAATAGGAATATAAAGGGGATGAAAATTTTAGGATGTGGTGCGTTGCTTAATTTCCTGGTTATTGTAGCCAACAGGGGACATATGCCTGTTTCTCTTCGAGCCCTGGAAAAGGCTGGACTCACAGATATGATGGTTTTTCTTAAAAGCAAAAGCTATATCATGCATACAATTTTAAGCGAAAATACAAAATTGAAATTTTTGGCTGATGTTATTCCTCTGCCCCCGCCTTATCCTCGACCACGCGTTGTAAGCGTGGGGGATATTATAATGGGAGGGGGATTATTTTGGCTTGTCCAAAGTTATACAAAGAGAAAACAAAAGAAAGGAGAGGACTAATGGATATAAGGACTTTGTTGAAGAAAATGAATGAATTAAAGGCTTCTGATCTTCATCTTGTAGCAGGTGTTTCCCCTGCCTTCAGGATAAATGGGGAAATAAAGTATATAGGAGATGGTCCTCTTGGACCAGAGCAGGTCAAATCGCTTGTTTACTCCTTACTTGACGAAAATCAAAAAGCTATATTTGAGGAAAAAAAGGACCTTGACTTCTCCTATGGTATTTCTGGAATGGGTAGATTCCGTGTGAATATTCACTACCAGAGAGGTTCTGTGGCAGCAGCTATCAGAATGATTCCCTATGATATCCCTTCTCTTAAAGAATTAAACCTTCCTCCTGTTATCGAGAAACTGTGCCTTAAGGATAAAGGACTCATCCTTGTTACAGGACCCACAGGTAGTGGTAAGTCAACCACTCTTGCCTGTATGATTGATATAATTAATAGAACAAGATCTGCACATATAATAATAATAGAGGATCCCATCGAGTATCTTCATCCTCACAAAAAAAGTGTGGTAGAACAAAGAGAAATAGGAGGAGATACCCTTTCTTTTGCTACTTCTCTTAAGTACTGTTTGAGGCAGGACCCTGATGTAATAATGATAGGGGAGATGAGAGACCTTGAAACAATTTCCACAGCGGTAACTGCTGCAGAGACAGGTCATCTTGTTCTTGCTACTTTGCATACTCCTGACGCTCCAGGAGCTATAGACAGAATAATAGACGTTTTTCCTCCTTATCAGCAATCTCAGATAAGAACACAGCTTGCCTCAATTCTTGTAGGGGTTATAGCTCAAACGTTAATCCCAAGACAGGATGGGAAAGGAAGAATTCCAGCTGTAGAAATTTTAATTGGAACGCCAGCTGTTTCTAATTTAATAAGATCAGGTAAATCTCATCAGCTCTACAACATAATGCAGACAAGCTCCCAGATAGGAATGCAGACAATGGACCAGTCTCTTGTTAGTCTTGTAAGAAAGAAGCTAATTAAAAAAGAAGAAGCTCTGGCGAGAGCAAGAGATCCAAGATTTGTGGAGGAGTCTTTGAGGAGGTTAGGTTAACTTAGACGATAATGTTAGAAGAAAAAAGCAAAACTTTTAAAGAAATCAGAAACTATGTTTTTTACCTTTTGAGATATCGTGATTTGAGTAAAAAAGAGATAAAAGAAAAACTTTGTAAAAAGGGTTATCCTCTATCAGTGATTGAAGAAGTTGTGACTTATCTTGAGGAGAAAAAATTTATAGATGATGAAGGATTTGCTGAGAGATTTTCTCTCTCCAGGATTAAAAGAGGATTTGGTCAGAATAAAATAAAATCGCTCTTAAAATTAAGGGGTATTCCAGAATCCATAATAGATAAGGTCCTAAGGGAGATTTTCTGTAAAGTTGGCGAGGAAGAAATAGCAAGGAGACTCCTTTTCAAGAAAAGATATCTTCCTATTAAAAAAACAGTGAAAAGAGAAGAAAATTTTAAGCAAATTTCAAGAATTTATAGGTTTCTTTCCTACCGTGGCTTTTCCTACTCTGTTATAGAAAAGATAATTAGAGAAGAGACAAGTCTTGATTTTTATGAATAAATTCTTATCATAATACAGGGAGGGGGTAGCTTAGATGAGAAAAACAATTCCCAGAGCACACCCTCTGAGTAAACTTTTCACTGCTCTTGTGGAGCGAAGTTTCTATGAATATCTGGGGCTGTATGATCCTTACATCACTTTTTACATTTCCAATCTCCTTATAGAATTTACTCATGTGGACAATCTTTATAAGATAAGGGACTCTCGTGGAAAGAGGCTGGAGGATATAGGAGAAATGCTGGCAGAATCTGACCTGACCTCTCGAGCTGAGTCACTTGAAAGGGAAAGAGAAGTTAGAAAGCACATAGGAGATTATACTCTCTTTTTTACCGGGATGTTTCCTGAGAGTTTGAGGAAAAGGGCTGGCGTTATATGGATTGATCATTTTAGAGAGTATATAAATGTGGGTAAAGAGTCCTACAGAATTGTTGCTCAGTTTGATTGCAGAGAGTACAAAAAGGAGGCTCTTCTTTTCAGAAAATTGGCTGACAACTTTGATGTGTGTGTTGTTGGGTTAAATTTTGTCAAAAAAGAGCTGGAAAAAATGCAACAGCCTGATTATTTGAGGGTAAAGAGGATTATTTATTAATGGCAATAAAGTTTATTGCTGATTCAATGCTGGGCAAACTTGCTCGCTGGCTCAGACTCATGGGATTTGACACTCTCTATTATCCCTCAATACCGGATGAGGACCTTGTTAAGAAAGCAAAAGAGGAGGGGAGGGTTATTTTAACAAAAGATAATGAACTTGCCTGTAGAAACAAGGGAGAGAATCTTTTGTTTTTATCTTCCTCAGATCCTTATGAACAGCTTAAGATAGTGATAAGAACTTTAAATCTTAACCCATGGGAGGGTCTTTTCTCAAGGTGTGTTTACTGTAATAAGATTGTGGAGAAAGTTAATGATAACTCGAAAATAAAAAAGCTGGTTCCTTCATATGCTTACAGAAATTCTTCCTCTTTTTACCAA
>JAGHCI010000174.1:0-4095 GCA_021160545.1 Candidatus Aerophobota bacterium
CTTCAAGGGCTTTTAAAATACGGCAGAGCAGAGGTAAACCAGCTACCGTATAATCTTCTATGGCGAGCAATTGAATATGAAATTATCTCTGTGTGCACTGAAAATGATATCTCTATTACCTGTTACAGTCCCTTAGCACAGGGCCTTCTCACAGGAAAATTCCGCTCTCCTGATGAGGTGCCAGATGGAAGAGCAAGAACAAGGCACTTTTCAGGAAAAAGACCTCTTGCCCGTCATGGTGAGGAAGGTGCAGAAGAGGAGACTTTCTCCACCATAGATGAGATTAGAAAAATATCAGAGAAAGAAGGTATATCAATGAGCCATCTTGCTCTCTGCTGGCTTTTGAGCAAAAAGGAGGTTGCATCCGTTATAGTTGGGGCAAGAAATCCTGACCAGATTAGAGAAAATGCTGAATCTATAAAGATAAAACTCTCACAAGATCTAATCGAAAAACTAGAAGGTGTAACGGAAAAATTAAAACAGAAGCTCGGTTCTAATGCAGATATGTGGGAATCTCAAATCAAGTCACGCATTCGCTAAAAAATCTTTCTTGTAGATAATAGTGAGAAAAAGACAGGTAAGACAAAAGCCTATTTCAAAATGAAAACAATGAGGTGAATCGATGAAAATTACCAAAGTGGAAGCTATTCCCTTAAGTGCCCCCATCAAGAAAGCTATAATGGATTCCCGACTCCGTTATACAAAAAGGGAAGCCCTGCTTGTCTGCGTGGAAACTGATTCAGGAATCTATGGCATAGGTGAATCTGCTATCCATGGAGGTGGAATGAGAGGTGTTGCATGCGAAGTGGAGGAACTTGGACGCTGGATAGAGGGAGAAAATCCCCTGTATATTGAAAGAATCTGGGAGATGCTTTACCAAAGATCCATGCAGCATGGGAGAAGAGGAGTTGCTATAATGGCAATAAGTGGCATTGACATTGCTCTGTGGGATATTTTAGGAAAAGTGGCAAACCTTCCTCTTTACAAGTTATTAGGAGCATTTAGAGATAAAATCCCAGCTTATGCAAGTGCAGGTTTTTACGCAGAAGGAAAGGATGTAAAAAGATTAAGTGAGGAAATGAGAAGTTATATTGATAAGGGATTTAAAGCGGTCAAGATGAAGGTGGGAAGAAAACCTTCACCTCTTTTACCTGACCACAGGGTATGTTACACCTCCCTGGATGAAGATCTTGCCAGGGTGGAAGCTGTAAGAAAGGCTATAGGTGAGGATGTAGTTTTAATGCTTGATGCCAACAATGCCTGGGAACTTAAAGAAGCTATCCAGGCAATAAACAAATTCAAAGCTTTTAACCCCTATTTCATAGAAGAACCTCTTGCAACAGATGACGTTGAGGCAAGCGCTATTCTTACTCAAAATATTGATATTCCTGTGGCAGGATATGAAACAGCCTACACTCGCTTTGAATTTAGAAGATTAATTGAAAAAAGAGCAGTTGACATCGTTCAACCTGATGTTAGCTGGGCAGGGGGTATAACTGAAGCTCGAAAAATTGCCACCATAGCCTCCTCCTACAATATGCCCTGTATACCTCATTCCTTTTCCTCTGCTGTCAATCTCGTTGCAACTCTTCACTTTTTGGCCTCTATTCCCAACAGCAGATATATAGAACTTGACCAAAATCCCAACCCTCTGAGAGAAAATCTCCTGACAGAACCTATATTTATCGACTCATCCGGCAACCTGCAGGTACCGGATAAGCCAGGATTAGGGATTGAACTAAACGAAGATGTTTTAAATTGCTACCGTGTAAGTTAATTAAATTGAGGTCAGGTCTTGAAATCAAGCATTTTTTAAAATTGCAAAAGACAAATTGTGTTGTAAGACCCAGCTTTTCTACTTCTCTGTATATTTATATTTATAAAAATAAATAAAGAAATAAAGAATCATGAGAAAGCTAAAAAAAACCAGAGGAGTTACAATTATCTTAAATTTTTCAGGGAGATCTGCAAACCATCTGATATCCCTGAAGTAGAAGTATCTTAATAAGATAAAAGAACGAATAATCAAATCTATCGTTGCTCCTACAACAGGAAAAAGAAGGAACTTCTCCGCATTTTTTCTGCTTTTTGTTAAAGGATTTTTGTAAAAAACAATAAAGAAAACCAAAAGTGATAGTGAACCAACCAGTGGAATAAAAGGCTTAATAAAGTATGGGGAAAAGATACCTTTTACATTAAACACAGATAATAAGTCTTTTAAATATAAAACTGTCATTAAAATGTAGCCCACAAGGACAAATACTGTGGCGCCTTTTAATTCTGTCCTCTTTTTACCAAGGCAATATTTTAAAAAACAAGCAAAGAAAAATACAAATGCCAAGATAGCAAGAAGTGCCAGGGCTTTAGTGATCTGGACCAGGGTAAGATTTTCACGAAATATATGTTGATAGAATGTTCCCACCGTCCTCAACAGAAATAGATAAAAGATACCAACTATCGCAAATAAAGTTACTTTCCTTAACATTTCCTTCTCTCCACAAGAAAAAGACCGGGTCCTGATTAACTATTTTTAATTGGTCCTTCTTTACTATCCACACAAAAGATGGCCTGTTAGAAGACACTCTTAAGAATCAACCCGATTGAGGATAAAATACCACAGACTTTGCTAATGTCAACTGATTGATGAATGCCAGGAAAGAAGTTTTAAAAGCTGAGGAATTTGTAGAAAAATTGAAGAAAGATAACTAAAGAACAAAAAATAAAAACAAAGACCTACAAAGTTGATTCTGATTAAGCAGGCCAATGAAAATGCTTGATTTCAAGACCTGACCCCTTTTTATTTTTGCTTGACAGATTTTTTAAATTATGGTTTATATAATACCTTCCTGATATTAACTTCTCACTG
Organism: Candidatus Aerophobota bacterium; assembly: GCA_021160545.1. Lineage (GTDB taxonomy): Bacteria > Aerophobota > Aerophobia > Aerophobales > B3-G15 > CBFDTW01. Next base: position 2,867 of record JAGHCI010000174.1, read on the forward strand.
TAAGGAGGGAGTATGAAAAAAGTAACAGTAGGAATAGTTGGTTGCGGATTTGCTGCTGACCTGCACGTAAGAGCGCTCAGAATGGTGAAGGGAATTGAAGTGGAAATAATAGGGGTTGCCTCAAGGACAAATAAAAGTTCGGAAAACTTCGCCCGTAGGTTTGGCATAAAAAAACACTATACCGATTACAGGTATCTTCTGGAAGATAAAAATATAGATGTGATTGATGTATGCACCCCCAATTACCTTCACAAAAGGATATGTGTGGAAAGTGCACAGGCAGGCAAGCACATTATATGCGAAAAACCCCTAACTGGATATTTTGGAGAAGATATTAGTGAAGAAGTTGAGTTTGTGGGGACAACAGTTTCCAAACTTAAAATGTATAAAGAAGCAATGCGTAGTGCAGATGCTATTTTACAGGCAGTGAAGGAAAATGACGTTAAGCTTGCCTATGCCGAAGACTTTGTATACGCCCCTGCGGTGGAGAAGGCAAAAAGGCTCATTATGGCAAGTAGAGGAGTGATACTTCATATGCGAGCTGAGGAAAGTCACAGTGGATCTCATGCTCCCTATTCTCGAATCTGGAGATTAAGTGGAGGCGGAGCTCTTTTAAGACTTGGTTCGCATCCTCTTGGAGTTGTAATTCACTTGAAAAATTTTGAAGGAACTATTAAGAGAAAAAGACCAATAAAAATTAAGTCAGTTATGGCACAAACAGCCAATTTAACTCATCTTCCCTCTTTTAAAAAGGAAAAAAGAAAATGGGTGGTTTCTGACTGGAAGGATGTGAAGACTGGGCAACCGCAATTTTAACTTTTGAGGATGGCACAAAAGCAACTATCTTTTCCAATGATATAACCCTGGGAGGAGTGGTAAATGTTGTAGAAATTTATCTCTCCAACAGTGTTATAAAGTGTAATCTCTCCCAAAATGATACTTGTAAAGCATATGCACCCTCCCCAGAAGTTTTTGGAGAAGAGTACATTACCGAAAAAATCGAAACAAAAGCAGGTTGGAGTTTTCCCTCACCAGATGAGGACTGGATGAGAGGATATCCCCAGGAAATGCAGGATTTTATAGAATCTGTATATTATGACAGAAATCCGATATCAGATGGTGAACTTGGAAGACAGGTTGTACAGGCCGTTTATGCAGCCTATGTTTCTGCAGAAGAGGGCAGAGAAATACGAATAGAAAATATAAAAGGGGAATATCAAAAATAAAAC
>JAGHCI010000032.1:0-2530 GCA_021160545.1 Candidatus Aerophobota bacterium
ATACAAAAAATAAGAGACAAGCTCAATCAAAAAAGAGCAGAACTTGCTGAACTTTTAAGGGAAACTCCTCCTGACCAGGAAAAAATTAGGGATAAGATAAGAGAAATCGCTTCTTTGCAAATGCAACTTCAAGAAGAAACGGTGAATCATCTTGAAAAGATAAAGGTTATATTGACTCCGCGGCAACGGGAAAAATTTTTCTCTCTTATAAGAAAAGGGTTACATCCTAAAGGACAAGGGTTACCTCCTAAAAGGCAGTGGAGAAAAAGATTTTAATTTTGAAAATACAAAAAAATAACTTGAAAGGAGGTGAAAAAAATGGGTAAGGCAAAGAAAATAGCCCTTGGAACACTGATAACCCTGTTGCTCCTTGGTAGTATCGGGGTAGCATTTGCCTGGGGACCTCAAGGGAAAAAAGCCTTTCCTCAGGCTACCAGATCTTACAGAAAAGCTCCCTGGCATTCCCTTATAGCAAAATTGAATCTCTCGCAGGACCAGATAGAAAAACTGCAGCAGCTGAGATTGAAACATCAAAAAGAGACGCTGGAGCTAAGGAACACTCTTCAGACAAAAAGACTGGAACTTCAAACTCTTCTTGCATCAAAAGACGTGGATGAGGAGAAGGTTAACCTGATACTGGAAGAGATGGGAAAGCTTAAGACAGAGTTATGGAAAAAAACTATCCATTACCGGCTTAAGATGAGGAATGTATTAACTAAGGAGCAGTGGGATAAACTCCTTTCTTACCGCTACATGCAAGGTAGAGGAGGTAGAGGAGCCTGGTTTGGGCCTTTACCCTAACCTATAAGAGGCTTTCTTGGGGAGGCAAAGAAGGTGCATCTTGCCTCCCCCCTTTCTACTTCAATAAAAGCTCTACCTCCTCTTGCATTTATTGTAGGCATAAATCTAAAAAATGTCAAAAAATAAGCTAAATGTATTATTCACATCTGATGTAAAAAGAGAAAGTTTTACTGGGAGAGAAAAGGGTAAATTAAAAGGAGGAGAAAGAATGAAAAAGGTGGTGCTTTCAGGCTTAGTGGGGCTTTTTATTTTCCTTTCCGCTGGTGCTTTTGCTCAAGAGACCAGGCAGGCTGAGATAAAAAAGTTAGGTCTTAAGGAAAGTATAAATATAGCACTGAAGAATAATCTTGACCTCAAGATGGCAAAATATAATTTAAATCTGCGAGAAGTAGAATACGAGCAGGCCAAAGCCAACAATCTCCTGCAGGCATCAATTCTAAATCTTAAGAGTGCTGAATTTTCTTTAAAGCAAGCAGAAGAGAACTTAGAGGAAACACGGAGGCAGGTTATATTAGATGTTATGGATGCTTATTTTCAGGTGTTAAGGGCAAAAAAAGGGGTTGAAATTGAAAAAATGTCACTAAAGGAGGCGGAGGAAAACTTTGAGATAGTAAAAAACAAATTCTCTCTTGGTGATGCAAGTAAAAAAGAGCTTTTGCAGGCAGAAATTAACTTATCTTCAGCTGAGTTTAATCTTAAAAAAGCCGAGCACCAGCTTGAGATTGCCAGGATAGACTTTAATAAGGTTTTAGGGCTTCCTCTTGACACTGAGTTTGAGCTTACAGATACCTTTTCTGTAGAACCTTTAAACATATCTCTTGAAAAAAGCATTGAAGAGGCTTTAAAGAACAGATACGAGATTAAGAAAGCTCAAAATGACTTAGAACTTGCAAAAATTAAGTGGAACCTTTCCCAAAACGAGTATACCCCCGAGCTTGATAAAAAAAATGCAAAGATAAATTTAGAAAATGCTGAAATTAATCTGGAGAAGGTTAAAAGGCAGATTGTCCGGGAGATTCATCAATTATTTCAAGATCTTGAGGAAAAAAGAGAAAACATAAAGATAACAGAAAAAACAGAAAAGCTTAAACAGGAAATCTACACCATCGCTCAAAAGCAGTATAAAGCAGGGCTTATCAATGCTACAGAACTTCTTGATGCACAGATTGAACTCACTCAGGCACAGCTTAACAGAGTCGATGCTCTTTTTGAGTATAACCTGGCAAAAGCAAAATTTATCAAGGCTCTTGCAAGAAGTGTAGATTACGGTAAAGAAAAATCTTCTACGCCTTCAGAGGAATAAATTCCATGAAGGAAAAAGTTTTTCTTGGTATCCTGTTAAGTTTTTTCCTGACAGGTGCAAGTTTTGCTGGGGAGCCACTTGTATTAAACCTTCAAGATAGTATTGAAAGGGTACTAAACTACAATCTTGATGTGCAAATTGCCAGGATAAAGGTAGAAAAAGCAAAACTTGAGCTTAAAAAAGAAAAGGCTTCCTTCAAACCTCAGGCAAATATATCAGCGTATCCTCTTCAATGGAAAGGGGAGCACAGCTTTCTTGAGTACAGCCCTCAGGCAGGCTTTAACGCAAGTTTCTCTACTCTGTGGGGAATGAATGCTACTTTGAGTGTAACACAACAAAAAGGAGAAGATGACAAAATTGAAGGTACTCTTTCCTTTACCATAACTCAAAAAATTTTACCCACTCCAAAACTTGCCTCTCCTTATC
>JAGHCI010000173.1:0-6311 GCA_021160545.1 Candidatus Aerophobota bacterium
AAAATAGAAAAGGGAAAGCTTATAAGGTCTTTTGGTATAGTGAGTCTTGGAACTTTTATTTCTCGAATTACAGGCCTTATAAGATTGCAGGTGATTGCCTATCTTTTTGGTTATTCTCAGGCAACAGATGCTTTCTGGTTTGCTTTTTCTATCCCTAACCTTTTACGAGCTCTTTTTGCAGAGGGAGCTTTAAGTTCTGGTTTTATCCCGGTATTCAGTGAATATTCCTCGTTAAAAGGAGATAAGGAAGCTCTAAAACTTGCAAATAATGTCCTTAATCTTCTTTTGATTATAACAGGACCTTTTGTTATACTGGGGATATTCCTTGCTCCCTTTTATATTCCCCTTATTGCTGTTGGATTTAGACAAAACTTTTCTCAACTTAAATTGACAGTTTATCTTACACAAATTATGTGGCCTTTTCTTTTATTTATAAGTATTGCAGCTCTTTTTATGGCAGTTCTAAATTGCAGAGGGCACTTTACAAGCCCTGCTTTTGCCCCTGTTCTTTTCAATCTTTCCCTTGTTTTCTTTGCATGGATTTTTATTGATAAAATAGGTATTTACAGTCTTGCTTTTGGAGTTGTTATGGGGGGTATGCTACATTTTTTTATTCAACTTCCTTTTCTTATTAAAAAGGGATTTAAATATAGATTTACTCTTTGTCTTAAAGATGAAGGGACAAAAAAAGTGCTAAAGCTTGTTTTGCCAGCTTTCCTGGGAGGTGCAACTCTTCAGGCAAGCGTTCTTATTACGAGAATATTTGCTTCAACTCTTCCTGAAGGAAGTATTTCAGCTCTTCAGTATGCCATGCGTCTTATTCAATTTCCTTTAGGACTTTTTCCTATAGCACTTTCCACAGCTTTCTTTCCTCATCTTTCTACTCTTGCCGCAGAAGGGGACAGGGAAGGTATTAAAAAATCTGTCAGCATGGGAATGAGGGTTATTTTTTTTCTTCTTATTCCCTCTGCAGTTGGTCTTGTAATGCTGAGAAAAGAGCTTGTGGCGGTTTTGTTCCAGCATGGAGCTTTTTCTTTAAAAGATACACTGCTTACAGGTCAGGCGCTTTTTGGCTATTCCATTGGCCTTTTTGCTATGGGAGCTTGTATGATTTTAACCCGTGCTTTTTATTCCTTACAGGACTTTTTAACTCCTCTCAAAATATCTTTTCTTTCTCTCCTTGTAAGTATTCTTTTTAATTTTATTTTGATAGGTCCTTTAAAAGTTGAAGGACTTGCACTTGCCACCTCTTTATCCAGTATCTTTAATATGCTGGCCTTAATTTATCTTCTGAGGAAGAGACTTAATGACATAGAAGGATACTCTATCTTAAAGTCCTTTATTAAGTCTTCCTTTGCAGGGCTCTCTGCGGGATTTTTCATTTATCTTTTGTCAAGAATTTTTAAATATTTAGGGGTTGGATTTTCTTTCCCACAGATGATTTTTTATGTTGTATTATGTGTTGTTTCAGGATTTTTTATAGTTATTATCCTTTCCTTACTGTTAAAGTCAGAGGAATTAAATATTGCACTTTCTTTTTTATCCAGGAGAAAATGAGCTCCTATCTTTTGAAATTTATGGGAATTGATCTTGCTGGAAAAGAGGAAAAACCCACAGGATGGGCGGTAATAGATAATAATCTTTCCCTTTGGACAGAACCCGGAGAAGTTTTTAGTAATCTGGAAATTATAGAAAAGGTAAGGGAAATAAGACCTGAGTGGATCGGAATAGATGCACCTTTGAGTTTTCCAAGAGGAAAGGATAAAATGAGGCTTTGTGATAAGAAATTGCGTCAGTTTGGCTCTCCTGCTCTTTCTCCTTTTTTTCTTTCTTCCCTTGTTAAAAGAGGTATGGAGATTGCAAGAATACTGAAAGACGAGGGATACAAATATATAGAGGTTTATCCAAGAGCCACTCAAAAGATTTTAAACATTAAAACAGAGGGGAAAAAACCAGGGAAATCCTGGTGTATCTCCTGCCAGAGAGAAATTTCAAAACTTTTAAGAGGTATTTTGCCACCGGAAAAAAAGGTTTACTCTTCACATGCTCTTGATGCTATTTTGTGTGCCTATACTGCTTACTGCAGGTGGAAGGGAAATTATAGAGAGATTGGGGGCGAAGAAGGCAAAGTGGTTGTCCCCTGTTGACAAAATGCTTTTTAGTGTTAGTTTAAAATTAGTTTCCGGGCAAACGATTTTCTTAAAAGGGAGGTTGGAGTTGGAGAAGGTAATAGCTGTTATCCTGGCTGCCGGAGAAAGTACCAGGATGAATTCCCCTATCAGCAAGCTTTTACATAAAATAGGTGACTATTTTTTAATAGAATTACCAGTGAAAGCATGCATTAAAGCAGGAGTTGGCAGAATAATAATGGTGGTTGGTCACCAGGCAGAGAAGATAAAGGAGGTTGTGGGGGGAAGGTGTCTTTATGTTTATCAGGAGGAAAGGCTTGGAACAGGTGATGCTTTGAGAAAAGCATCCTTTCTTTTTTCCAGCTTCAATGGGGAAGTTCTGGTTCTTCCAGGTGATGCTCCCTTTGTAACCTATTCTATTTTAAAAGATATCGTGAGATACCACAGAGAAAAAAATTCTGTCGCAACTATTTTAACAGCCTTTCTTTCTGATCCTGCCTCTTATGGTAGAGTTGTTCGAGATAGTAATAATACCGTAAAAAAAATAGTTGAGAAAAAAAACGCCACTCCTGAGGAATTAAGAATAAAGGAAGTTAATTCTGGTGTTTACTGTTTTGATGCGCAGAAAATTGTAGAGGTTTTACCTCTTCTTAAACCTGATAAGGTAAGCGGAGAAGTTTATCTGACCGATGTTTTTGAGATTTTCTACAGTAAAGGACAGAGAGTTGAGGCCCTTTGTGTTCAAGACCCTCTTGTCGCTATGGGGGTGAATACTCCCTGCGATCTTGAAAGGGCAAGAAAGATTTTTGCGCAAAAATACAAAAACTTAATAAATTAAAAAAATGTCTTCCTATATCTTGATTATAGATCAGGGAACAACGGGAACAAGAGCTATAATTTTTGATGAAGGTGCAAACCCTATCTCTCAGAGTTATCGTCAGCTCAACCAGTATTATCCAGAGCCTGGATGGGTAGAGCAGGATGCGAAGGAGATATGGCAAAGCACCCTTTCTGTAATTAAAGGAGTTATTGAGAAAAGCAAAATATCTCCTTCTAAAATAGAAGCAGTAGGCATTACCAATCAGAGAGAAACAACTCTTTTCTGGGATAAAAATACAGGAGAACCCTTAGGAAGAGCTATAGTCTGGCAGTGCAGGAGAACCGTAGATATTTGTGAGAAGTGGAAAAAACAGGGGTTTGAAAAAATTGTAAAGAAAAAAACAGGCCTTTTTCTTGACCCTTACTTTTCGGCAAGTAAGATAAGGTGGGCTATAGACAACATTCCTTCTTTTAACTTCTTGATCTCTCAGGGTAAAATTCTTTTTGGAACAGTGGAGACTTATCTTATATTTAAGCTTACAGGAGGGAAGAAGCACCTTACTGATTACACAAATGCCTCAAGAACCATGCTTTTTAATATTCACAGGTTAAAATGGGACAGGGAACTTCTGAGTATGTTCGGGATTCCTGAGAACATTCTCCCCCAACCTCTTCCCTCAAGAAGTATTTTTGGTAAAACAGAAAAAGTACCCTTTCTTCCCTCAGGTATACCTATTGCTGCAGCAGTGGGAGATCAACAAGCCTCTCTTTTTGGGCACGGGTGCACTCTTTACGGGGATACTAAGATCACTTATGGGACAGGATGTTTTCTTCTTGTAAATACTGGAGAAAGGTTATTTGATTCTCCAAATCTTATCACCACTCTTGCCTGTGACTCTAAGGGGATGCCCTGCTATGCTCTTGAGGGAAGTATTTTTATTGCAGGAGCCGCTATTCAATGGTTAAAAGAAGGGTTGCAGGTTGTAAGTGATCCTTCTCAAACTGCTGAGATGGCACAGAGGATTAAGGATACAGGAGGTGTTTATTTTGTGCCTGCCTTTGTTGGTCTTGGGGCTCCTTACTGGAATCCAAAAGTAAAAGGTGCTATTCTGGGTATTACAAGAGGCACAAAAAAAGAGCATATAGTAAGAGCTTCTCTTGAAGCAATTGCCTATCAGGTTAAAGACCTTGTAGGTGTGGTTGAGGATACAATGAAATTTAAAATAAAAAGGCTCAGGGTGGATGGAGGGGTTTCCAGAAATGATTTTCTTATGCAGTTTCAGTCAGATATTTTGGGCGTTCCTGTGGAGAAGGCTCCTTATAGTGAGACCACTGCCTTTGGGACTGCACTTGTTGCGGGTCTTACCACGGGACTTTGGAGCGAGGAAAAAATAAAGTTCTTTTTGAAAAAAGGGAAGGTTTTTTCGCCAAAAATGGATGAAGAAAAAGCAAAATTTTTATACCAGGGCTGGAAAAAAGCTCTTTTACTCTTGACTGGAAAAGCATAATTTTTTTGCTCTGGACTTTTATCCTTAGATGGTTAGAATATAAGAAAATCAGGTTCGGAAGGCTTAGATGGAGAGAATTTATATATTTGATACTACCTTACGTGATGGAGAGCAAACACCAGGTGTTGCTTTCACCTGTGAAGAGAAGGTGAAGATAGCAAAGGCTTTGGAAAAATTGGGAGTTGATGTAATTGAGGCAGGTTTTCCCGCTTCTTCTTCTGGAGACTTCAAGGCGGTTAAACTTGTTGCTGAAGAAGTCCAAGGTCCCACAATAGCTGCTCTTGCAAGAGCTCTACCTGAAGATATTAAAAAAGCAGCAGAGGCAATTAAACCTGCAAAAAAAGGTAGAATTCACACCTTTATAGCTACCTCTCCTCTGCATATGGAATATAAACTTAAAAGAAAGCCCGATGAGGTTTTGAAGATAGCAGTAGAGGCTGTCAAGCTGGCGAGGGAGTACACGCAGGATGTTGAATTCTCCCCTGAGGATGCTTCAAGAAGCGATTTTTCTTTCCTTTGTGAGGTAATTCAAGCTGTTGTTGAGGCAGGTGCAAGAGTGGTTAATATCCCCGATACAGTTGGATATGCGACACCTGAGGAGTTTGCAAATTTAATTAAAAAAATAAAAGTTAAAGTTCCAGCCGTAAATCAGATCACGTTAAGTGTTCACTGTCATGATGATCTTGGCATGGCTGTTGCTAATTCTTTGAGTGCGGCAAAAATGGGTGTAAGACAGATAGAGTGTACAATTAATGGAATTGGAGAAAGAGCAGGTAATGCAGCTTTGGAAGAAATTGTTATGGCAATAAAAACAAGAGAGGATTTTTTTGATTTCTATACCGGGATAAATACAAAAGAAATTTACCCTACATCCCGTCTTGTTTCTCATCTAACAGGTATCCCGGTTCAACCCAACAAGGCAATAGTGGGTAAGAATGCCTTTCGTCACCAGGCAGGAATTCATCAGGATGGTGTCTTAAAAAAAGCAACAACTTACGAGATTATGACACCTTCTTCAATTGGACTTAAAGAAAGCGAACTTGTACTTGGTAAGCTATCCGGACGTCATGCATTCAGAGAAAGATTGAAGAAGCTCGGGTTTAACCTTACTGAAGAACAATTTGAAAGATGCTTCAATATTTTTAAGAACCTTGCTGAAAAGAAAAAGGAGATATTTGATGAGGATCTTATTCTTATTGTGGAAGAAGAAACTGCTAAAATTCCCGAGTTTTTCTCACTTGAATACATTCACACTGTCACCGGAAACAAAGTCCTTCCTACAGCTACAGTGAGGATAAAAAAGAATGGCAGGATTTTCCAGGAGGCAGCTTGCGGAGATGGCCCAATTGACGCCACTTACAAAGCAATAGATAGGATATGTAACCTTGACCTTACTTTAGTTGAGTATTCCATTCAATCTGCGACTGGTGGAAAAGACGCTCTGGGAGAGGTTACTGTCAGAGTTAAAAAGGGAGATATTCTTGTTTCAGGAAGAGGTTCTTCTACTGACATAATTGAAGCAAGTGCCAAAGCTTATATTAATGCTATCAATCGTTTGCTGTATCGATATACAAGGGAGGAAAATGCAAGAGATAATTGAGAAGATAAAAGATATAGAGGAAAAATTGGAGGAAGAGATAGGGAAGGCAGATATAGATAAAATAGAGGTTATAAAGACAAGGTTTCTTGGAAGAAAAAGAGGAGAAATTACTCTTTTACTGAAGCAGCTTCCGGGTTTGCCTCCGGAAGAGAAACCCAAAATAGGTAGACTTTTAAATGACCTGAAAAAAAAGGCTGAAAAGCTTATAGAGGAGAGAAGAAAGTCCCTTGAGAGGAAAAGAGTCGAATACAAGAT
>JAGHCI010000060.1:0-4385 GCA_021160545.1 Candidatus Aerophobota bacterium
GAAGTTGCAAGAATTCTTACCCCATCCCTGGGAGGAATTTTAATCCAGCGGGTGATACACAAAAACCCTCCTGGCGTAAGATGCTCAACAAACCTGCAAAGAGCCTCTACAGTATAAAGGTAGCTTTCAGAAAGAGCATATACTCCTGCAGAGGAAGCGGCAAAAGAGTCAAGAAGAGATATCTGAATAATGTCAAATTTTTTATGAGTTGTCTCCACATATCCTCTTGCCTCTTTTACAACTGTTTTCACCTGAGGTAGGGAGTAAATTTTTCCGGAAAACTCTGCAAGATCTTTATTTACAATATCTATCATCTGAGGATTAACCTCCACCGCAAAAACCTTTTTTGCTCCATGATAAAGAGCATTTAAGACCTCAGATCCACCTCCTGCCCCCACTACAAGAATTTCAGGTTGGGAGGTGAGATAATAAGGAAGAGAGAGAGTGAGAAAATCAAGATACCCAAGATTGGAAAAATCTCCCCTGAATCTGTTCACAGCTGACATAGAATCTGCATCTATAAAAATACCAACCTGGCTGGGGATATCTCTCTGAAAATTAAGACTTAGACCTGGGGCGTATTTTATAAAAGGACTTTTAACAACATGTAAAATGCCAAGAGGAGAAAAATATCTTTTAAAAACGTACGTTTCAGGAAGAGTTAAAGCTTTGCTCAACCCCTTGTACTCTGATATTCTCAACTTTAAGGGAAAAAAGTAAAAAATAGAAATTATCGTGCATGAGATAAAAAGGGAAAGAAAAAAAGCTTTTCTAAATCGTAAACTAAAAATCAAAAAAGCCAGAATACCGGAGAGAAAAATAAAAAATATTATTTTTTCCGGAAAAAAAAGATACATTAAAAAAACAGAAAAAATTGTCCCTGTTCCTGAGCCCACCATGTTAAAAAAATATACTCTGGGAATCTTCTCCTCACGGTACATAAATCCCATTCCTATACAGGTTGCCCCTAAGAAGAAGGGAATAAAAAGGACAAGATAGGAGAAAAAAAGGTAAAGATACTGAATTTTATGCCAGAATATAAAAAAGGGGTTAAAAGGTATAAGTTGAGATATCATGCTACAGAAAAAGATACTTACAGCGTAAAGAAAGGAAAAAATAGAAAATGTGAAGGCAGGATGTTTTTTATCTTCTCCCTGAATAAAAATAAAAAACTTCCACTTGCTCCAAAGCCCAAAAGAGCAATGCTTATTATCATATAGGCAAAGTGAGACCAGCTTGTGATGGAAAATATCCTCATTAAAACTATTTCATAGGATAAGAGGGAAAGAGAAATTAAGAAAATACCTGCACATATCATTTTTTAGTGTTTTCCCAGCATGGGAACAAAAAATACAGGCAGTATACTCTTTGATATAACTTTTCCATCCTTTTTCTCAATTAATAAAAGGGTTTGAACCTGGAAAGGTGGCCCAACGGGGATACACATCCTTCCTCCATCTTTAAGCTGCTCCAGAAGAGGGGGAGGAACATGCTCTGCAGCACAGGTAACAATAATAGCATCAAAAGGAGCATACTCTTTCCATCCATAGTAACCGTCTGCTATTTTCACTTTAATATTTTTATAACCCAATCTTGCAAATCTTTTTCTGGCAATCTCTCCCAACTCCTCAATTATCTCAACTGTATAAACCTTATCTGTTAGCTCAGAAAGTATCGCTGCCTGGTAACCTGAACCTGTCCCCACCTCAAGAACTTTATCCCCCATTTTAATCTTTAAAAGCTCTGTCATGAGGGCTACAATGTAAGGCTGGGAGATAGTCTGGCCAAAACCGATGGGAAGAGGTGTATCCTCGTAAGCACGAGATTTAAGAGATTCAGGAACAAACTCATGTCGGGGGACCTTCAACATCGCCTGAAGAACATTTTCATCTTTTATCCCTCTTTTCTCAATTTGCTCTTTAACCATCCTCTCTCTTAATTCTGCGTAAAAATCCTCCTTTCCTTGAGCAAAAGAAAAAAGAATAGCCTTGTTTAAAACCAAGAAAGACAAAAGCAAAAATCCTGCTATTTTTATTTTCCTGCGGACTGAAAACATCATTTTATTCCCGCCCCCTCAAAAAAACCTCTTACACAAAAAGGCAAATCCTCATGATATCCTCCCTCAAGCACACAGAAAAAAGGTTTTTTTAAGGAGGATATTTTCTCTCCTATTTTAAAGTAAGTTTCTGTCTTAAGATTAAGGCTTAAAAGGGGGTCTTTTTCGTGTGCATCAAAACCTGCAGAAACACCAATAAGACCGGGAGAAAATTCTTCAACCTCATTTATACCTTCAAAAAATGCCCGCATAAAATCCTCCTCTTCACATCCAGGGGATAAGGGGAAGTTTAAGGAATTTCCTCTCGAGCTTCCACCTGTCCCGGGGTAGGCAGGATACTGATGAAGAGAAAGATAAAGCACTCTTTTTTCTCCAGAGAAAATATCCTCTGTCCCGTTTCCATGATGACCATCAAAATCAATTATTGCCACTTTATCAACACCCTTTCTCAAAGCCCGGCAAGTAGCAATTGCTATATTGTTAAAATAACAAAATCCTCCAAGATAATTTTTGCCTGCATGATGGCCGGGAGGTCTTAAAAGTGAGAAACTATTCTCCCCTTCTAAAGCCTTATCCACCGCTTGAATTGCCCCTCCCACTGCCAGTGCAGCATAATCATATATATTTTCAAGGTTAGGAGTGTCAGGGTCGAAGAAGGTATTCTCTTTTACTTTTTTAAGGTGACCTTTTGTGTGGACAAGGAGGATATCATCTTCTCTGCAGGGTTTTGCCTCTTCAAAAGTGTATCCCTGGTCTTTAAGATGATTGTATATACTTTTCACCCTCTCTGCAGACTCAGGATGGCCGGGGAAGCTATATTCAAGACATTTTAAAGAGAAAAAAATCATTCCTTCCCTCCAGATTTAAAACTATAAAAGTCCTCTTTCTGCGAAGCTGAAGTAGCCATTCTTCCCAACTATAATATGGTCCACCACCCTGACATCCATAAACTTTGCAACATCTCTCAGAGTGCGGGTAAGCTCTTTATCATCAACTGATGCCTCAGGATGTCCACTTGGATGGTTGTGGACAAGAATAATCCCTGCTGCATGATGCAGGATAGCAGATTCAATTACTCGTCTTGGGTAAATAATGGCTCCGTCAACTGTTCCCTCCTGAATTATCTCATAATCAATAACCTCATTTTTTGCATTAAGATAGATAACCATAAAAACCTCATTGAAAAATCCTGAAAGCTTTACTCTGGCAAAATCAACTACGGAGCTGGGAGAGGTGAGAGCATCTTTTCTTTTCATTTTTTCTTCAAGATACAGGGAGAGAATTTCCTTGACAAGCTTTATGAGGACAGCAGAACCTGGGCCAATACCTTCAACTTCCTGAAGTTCATCTATCCTGGCATCAAAAATGTTACCAAAGCTTCCAAATTTTTTCAAAAGACTTTTGGCAACAGGTTTTACATCCTTTCTTGGAATAGCATAGGTGAGAAGAAGTTCAACAAGCTCATAATCTCTTAGTCCTTTTGATCCTGCCACCTTAAATTTTTCCCTCAAACGTTTTCTATGACCAAAATAATGAGGGAAAACCTTCTTCATTTTAACCTATCTATAAATTTATCCTTCCTCCTCTTCTTTTTTCTTAAAAGCCTCAATCACATCCTCTTCCCTTTTTGCCTCCGTTAGGGCTTTTTTAAACTGAGTATCGTGAAGAAAACGGGAAAGCCTGCAAAGAAGCCTCAGATGTGTCGCCTCCTCTCCTTTTGGTCCTATTAAGAGAAAAATAAGTTTTACAGGCTCTCCATCAATAGCATCAAAATCAAGACCCTCCTTTTTTCTTCCAAAAGCCATAACTGTCCCGGAAATTTCTTTGGTCATTATGTGAGGAACAGCAATTCCTCCTCCTATTCCTGTTGTTCCTATTTTTTCCCTTTCTATAAGTTCTTTCTCAACTTTTTGTGGGTCTTTAATCTTACCTGCTTTGTAAATGAGATCAACAAGCTCTCTTATTGTATCCTTTTTCTTCTTTGATTTAAGATTCAGGTTAATACAGTCCTTCCCAAGGATCTCAGAAAACCTCACCATTTTTGCCCTCCTTGGCTTACAGGATTTCCCATTTAAATTTCACCTAAGATTACAACATTTTCTCCTAAAGTCAAATCCTCGTTTGACAAAGAGAAAAATTTTGCAATTTTAAACTAAATATACAAAAAAGGGGGGGTGCAAACTTGAAAGTTGCAAGTGTTGAAGAAATGAGGGAGCTTGATAAAAAAGCTTTTGAAAAATTTGGTATAAAAGAGGAAATTTTAATGGAAAATGCAGCAGGTGCTGTGTATTTTGCGATTCTTGGTGAGATTGGAGTGAAAGGAAAAAAC
>JAGHCI010000020.1:0-6175 GCA_021160545.1 Candidatus Aerophobota bacterium
AATAACCTTTGTCTCAGGATCATTTTTCAGGAAAGATATAAAATCAACCTCATCAAGGGCAGCTTTATTTCCAAGGCTTATAAATTTGGAAAGCCCAACTCCTTCATTCTGACACTGGTCAAGGATAGCACAACCCAGAGCTCCCGATTGAGAAATAAAAGCTATATTGCCAGAAGGTGGACAGGTTGGTGCAAAGGAGGCGTTTAACCCAGAGTGAGTGTCTATTGTCCCCAGAATGTTGGGACCCAAAATTCTGATACCTGCCTCTTTTGCCTTTTCTACAAGCTCCTTCTCCAGCCTGGCACCTTCTTTTCCTGTTTCCTTAAATCCAGCAGTAATTACTGAAACAGACCTTATCCCCTTTTTCCCGCAATCCTCAACCACAGAAATTACAAAATTTGAGGGAACAACAACAATACAGAGGTCAACCTTTTCCGGTATTTCTTCAACTGACCTGTATACCCTTAATCCTTTAAGATAAGTGGAAGAAGTTGCTTTTCTGTTAACCGGAAAAACTTTTCCCTTAAAACCTGCACTTAAGATATTATTTAAAACCTGATTTCCAAGTTTTTCCTTCTCAAGGCTGACTCCCACCACAGCTACAGAAGAAGGTGCAAAAAAATTTTCAAGCATCTTTCTCCTCCTCCTCAGATTAAGAAAAAACTCCGTGCTCTCTTGCACGGAGAAGCCTGTATTTCTCAGGAAAGTTTATTATAATCAGTTTTTTCCCTCTGTCAAACAGAGCCTTTTGCAGGCTTTAAAAAAGAAAAGTCAATAACCAAATTTTTCCAGAAGCTTTTTTTCTACCACCGGAGGGACAAAATTTATGGTGCTACCCCCAAGTTTTGCAATCTCTTTAATTACAGAGGAAGAAAGATGAGAATACTGCTGGCTTGTCATAAAGTAAATCATCTCAAGATCAGGATTTAATTTCTTATTCATAAGATACATTTGAAACTCGTATTCAAAATCAGAAAGTGCCCTTAAACCTCTTATAATAAAGTTTGCTCCCTTTTTTCTTGCGTAATGAACAAGAAGACCTTTGAAACTCTCCACCTCTATTTTTGGCGAGGAGGGCAAAGCTTTCCTAATCATTTCAACTCTTTCCTCAGCACTGAAAAGATAGGGTTTTGCCGGATTAGGATTAGCATTTACAGCAATTATGAGTTTCTCAAAAAGGGATATGCTTCTTTTTATTATATCTATATGCCCGTTTGTCACAGGGTCAAAACTCCCCGGATATACGGCAATTTTTTTCATTTCCACCTTCCTTTAATCTCTTGCATTGAAAGTAATCCTTTATTATTCTGGCATGGTCAAAGGCAATATCAGGGGGGAGACTATCCTTCGAAAAAACCCCCACATTTTTTGCATCATCTCCTGCCTTTAATCTGCCCTCTGCTTTTACCACAAAGACAGTGGAGATGGTGTGAAAACGTGGATCTCTTCCAGGATCAGAATAAGTGTGAAACTGATACAATTCTTTAACATCAAGATTTGTCTCCTCCTTCAACTCTCTTCTTACAGCATCCTCAAGTGTCTCCCCGTAATCCACAAATCCTCCTGGAAGAGCCCATCCATAGGGAGAATTTTTTCTTCTAACAAGTAAAATTTTATCTTCCTCCTCCACTATAGCATCAACAGTTGGTACAGGATTTCTGTAAAACTTTTTAAAATCCTGAATAATTTTCTGGTGGGAGGGAAAAGCAAGAGGAGGATGATCTTTCAGAGAAAAAAACTTAAATTCTTTAACCTCTCTCCCTAAGGAAAAATTCAAATCCTCCGCACCAACTTCATACCCAATTACCACGACTTTCTTATAAAATTTACTCTCATCTGCACAAACACTTATAAGACCCTTTACCCTTCCAGAGATTCCTACCTCTTCTTTTATCTCACGTAAAAGAGCCTCTTCAGGACTTTCATCAATTTCCACAAACCCACCCGGAAGAGCCCATCTTCCCTCCTGGGGAGGAATAGCTCTCTTTATAAGACCAACTTTTTTTTCTCCAGGCTTTGTTATAACCCCAACCACAACAGGGATAGGATTTTTGTAATGAATTTTCTGGCATCTCACACAAACAAGCCTTTTTCTCTCTTCTCCTTCCACCAACCTTTCCTCGAGCCTGCCCCCACAGTAAGAGCAAAAACCTGGACATAACATTTCACTTCTCACCTTCTGGTCTTTAATTTCTCCGATACTCTCTCTATGATGCTTATAACAGCACCAATCCCCAACAGGAAAAATACTACCCCCAAACTTATGCCAAGAACAATAGCAAAAAATCCAAAAAATACAACAAATCCTGCAATCCCCAGAATTAAAACCCCTATCCAGATAAGACCTGGTATAAGTCTTGCTTTCAGATACTCTTTAATTTTATCCTCTCCTCTTTTAAACCTTTTAGTTTGATAAAAACATCCTTGTTATTAATACATCCGGGATCAGGAGCTTTGTAATTACCAAAATAACCATAAGCCCTTGCTCTGCAACCTCCACATACTGACCTGTACTCACATACTCCACAGTGCTCCTCAAGATCCTCTCTTGTTCTAAGTTCCTTGAGAATAGGAGACTCTTCCCATATTTCTCTGAAACTTTTTTCCTTTAAATCTCCCACCGGGATAGGCATAAAGACACAAGGAGTAATAACTCCATCAGGCTGAATAGAACAGTACGCCCTTCCCACCCCACAACCTCCAATAAATTCTGCTAAAGTTTTAGCTTTTTTCCCCTTTGAATAGGTATAGTGAGAGGTGGGAACTTTTTCCAGGCTCCCCCTCATCATACAGACCCTTGCATACTGGGGAGAGGTTGTCATACAAACTATATCTTCTTTTTCATAGTGGTCATAAAGTATATTAAGCATCTTTTCTCTTTGTTCGGGAGTCAAATCCATATCAGCTATATTTTTTCCTCTCCCTGTGGGTATAAAGTTAAAAGCGTAAAATTTATTAGCTCCGATATTTTTGGAAAACTGAATGAGATCCTCAAGTTCGTCAAAGTTCATCTGAGTTATGGTAGAAGCAATCCCCACCTCATACTTTCCCTGCGCAACAGCATTTTCTATTCCCTCCACGGCTCTTTTCCAGAACCCTGGAACACCTCTGAATCTGTCATGAACTTCAGGTTTTGTTGAATCAAGGCTTATCTCAACATAGTTAACCCCTACATCAGCCATCCTCTTTGCTACCTGTGGGGTTATGAGGGTCCCATTGGTGGCTATTGACTGATATAAACCGTGCTTTGCTCCTCTCTCAAGAACTTTCCAGATATCCTTATCCATAAGAGGCTCTCCTCCAGAGTAAGCAATAGAAAAAACATCCTCCCTTGCAAGCTCATCAACTATCTCAAGACGTTTTTCAAGAGAAAGCTCGTTTTTCAACCTTTTTCCTGCATTTTGATAGCAGTGTCTGCATTTAAGATTGCAAACGTTGGTAAAGTTCCACACAACAACAGGTGGAGCAGAAAAAATCTGAGGTTTTGTCACTCCATATTTTCCAATAGACCTCATGGTAAGGGCAATTCCGTGCCGGAAAATGGGGTCGGATAGCTTCTTTTTTGCCTCCTCTCTTGTTTGATTTAAAATAATCCTTCCTATCTCAAAAAAAAGGTAAAAAGGGAAAAGCCTTACCCTGGTGAAAAAACCTGCAGAGCTTTCGCCTGTATAAAAGGCAAGAAGCTCCTCGAGAATGCTTTTATCTTTCCCGTTTTTTCTTGCAAGGTAGGAAAAAACAACTCTATTAACTTTGTTTTTAATAAAAAACCCCACAAGATAACTCAGGTCCATCTCTAACTCCTTTTGAAAATCTTATAACCTTAAGAATAAACCTTTTTTTCAAAATAAACCCTGTTTTTGTTTCTCTTTTCATAGTTTCTTATAACCTCACTTAGTTTTACATTTTCTGTATCTAACTTGCCGTTTTTAAGTTCCTCCCAGTATTTCTGAGTTAAAGCTCTCATTTCTTCTGAATATCTATCAAGGAATTTCGCCGTTTTACCCTTAACTATTTCTTCCTCTCCAGGAAGAGCAGGCTCAAGACCGAACTTCTCAACAGCTTCTCTTAAAATGTGGGGATTATCTATTATACAGCAAGGGGTGCACTTATTTTCTATTTCAAGTTGTTTTTCCCTTATGAAACGAAAAGCTGGATGTTGAACAACATCTTTTAGCGTCTTTCCTTTTTTATAAAAATCCTCTTCTATATGCCCTATGCTGAAGTCAGCAAAAACGCAGGGGGTAACTTTCCCATCTGCTCTTATATGAAAATATTTTCTTGCCCCTGCAATGGAACCACCTACCCAGGGTCCATCATTCCAGAAATCTCCTATAAATATGGGCTTTTCATTCCTCATCTCCCAGACAAAGTCTCTCAAGCGAACCCTCTGCTCAGGAGTTGGCATAAGATTTACATCAGGGTCTCTTCCTTTTGGTATGTAAATGAAATACCAGCCGAAAGAGACGTCCTGATTTATGAGCTCATCTACTAACCTCTCCTGCGTAACGATATCTGCATTTTCTCTTGTATGGGTTATACTAAATCCATGCAATACTCCATGGGATGTGAGATTTTTTCTGGCATTTGAAATTAAAAGATACATCCCCTCTCCTCTTCTCCTGTCAGTCTCCTCCTCAAATCCCTCCTGACTTATGGCGGGAGCAACATTTCCTAATTTTGCAAGGAGAGGAACAATATTTTCCTTCCCATAAAGGCGTTTGTTTCTGTTTGCAGCTTTTCTTATTCTCTCAAGGGCAGCCTTTGCTTTCTCATCTCCTTTTTTCACTCTTTCTGCAAGCTCTCTTTCTGCAAGCTCTCTATCTATTAAGGAAGTTCCGTTGGTGTACACCTGAAAATACATATCAGAATTTGCACGGAAAAAGTCAATGATGTTTTTCCTCTCTTTTTTGTCATAGTAAATAAAAGGCTCTCCTCCAGAAATGGTGATAAACTTTATTCCAAGCTTTTTAGCATCAGAAACTATCCTGTTTAAAAGCCTGTAGTCAAGATAAACCTGCCCTCTATCAGCATTAGCATAACACCCGGGACAGGAAAGATCACAGTATTTTAAGGGAGAGATAACAAAAAACCAGGGAGGCTCAAAACCTTCTTCTTCGAGCATCCTTCTAAGTTTTACCTTATCTGTCATTATCCAGGGAACAAAGAAAGTATCCACCAACCTCTTTCTGGGAACCTCTGAAAGTCTTCTTTGAACCAGCAGTCTTGCAAGTTCAACATAAGGGTGCCCATTTTTCCCAGCTTTCCTCACAACTCTTACTGCATTTTTATTCTGATCCACAGAATGCTCTTCAAGACTTGCCAGAATACTATCAAACGTATTGTAGAAATCCTCCTTGTCCACCGTATTGGCAAGCTTTGTGACATACCTTTGAATTAAAAACACAGCAGCCTTTTCTTTAAAGACCTGCTTTAACATTTTCTCTCCCCCTTAATTTTGTTCTTTTTTTAATCCTGCTCCTTCCCAGAAAATCTCCCAGGCAAGGTCACTATCTCCTACAAGAGAATAACTTTCTCCCTGAGTTATCCAGTTTATGGTCAAGCTGTGCACTATCCCCACAAGCATTACAGAGAGTTTGTGTGCATCAAGGGACTTTATTTGCCCCTCTTTTATTCCCTCCTGAATTAAATTTCTAATAAGTCCAAGATAAGCTGCGTTTTTCTTTATAACTCTCTCAGTTAATTCCTTTTCCATTTCCCTTTTGTACTCCCCTGAAAGGCTCTGCAGTATCCTGAAAAAGTTTTTGTTCTGTTCAAGAAAAGCAAGATGAACCCTTATTGCTTTTTTTATCTTCTCAACAGGTGTCTTTTCTCTTTTGATTTCCTCTTTTATTTTTTTAAGAAGCTCGTTGAGTTTTCTCTCTATAACCGATATAAAAAGGTCAACCTTGTTCAGGAAATGAAGATAGATGGTGCCCTTGGCAAGATTGGCACTTTTTGCAATTTCCTCTAAAGTGGTAAGGTGAAAACCTTTCTTTGCAAAAAGTTTTTCACCTGCCTGCAGGATTTTATCTTTCTGATTTAAGCGCCTTAGCTGTCTTTTGTCTTTTATTTTCTCCACTTCTTGAGTCTTTACCATTACTTCCTCCTTTGACTGACCGTTCAGTCATTTATAATAATCAATTAACTTTTTTTGTCAAGAAAGCAAAATAAAAAG
>JAGHCI010000158.1:0-2588 GCA_021160545.1 Candidatus Aerophobota bacterium
ATTTTGTGGGAAGAGGTTTCACCGGAAAAAGACCCCTTGCATGCTGATAACAGATTAATTTTTGCCACAGGTCCTCTCCAGGGACATCCTGTTCCAGGAGGTGCTAAATTTTCTGTAGTTTCCAAATCACCCCTCACTAATACTCAAGCAGACTCTGCTGCAGGTGCAAAGTGGGGACCTTTTCTTAAAAAAGCAGGATATGATGCACTCATCATTCAGGGCAGGTCAGAAACTCCTGTTTATATTTATATAGATGATGATAAAGTAGAGATAAAAGATGCAAAGAGTATATGGGGATTGGACTCTTATCAGGCTGTGGACCAAATTAGAAAAGAATTAGGAGATGAAAGAGTAAGTGTTGCCACAATAGGCCCAGCGGGCGAGAAGCTGGTAAGGATGGCATGTATAGTGGTTGACAAACACAGTTTTGCCGGAAGATGCGGTTTGGGAGCCGTAATGGGGTCAAAAAATCTAAAAGCAGTTGCAGTAAAAGGATCCAAAAAGGTTCCTGTAGCAAATCTTTCTCTGTTAAAAGAATATAATCGCAAATATTTTAAGGAAATACATAATGCAAGTATAAAAAGTGGATTAAGACCCCACGGAACCCCTGTCTTATGTATCACCGCGGAAGGTTTCGGTGATATGCCAATTAAGTACTGGACTGGGGACACCTGGCCAGAAGGAGCTAAAAAAATTGGAGCACCAAACTACACCAATGTCCTGTCTGCAAAACCATATCCGTGCCTTTACTGCCCCATTGGCTGCCACAGGAATATTAACATAGAAGAACCCACCAAATACAGGCTAAAAGGCATAGGGCCTGAGTATGAAACACTGGGAATGTTAGGGACAAATTTATTAATTGATGATGTAAAGGCAATCGCTGTAGCTAATGATATTTGCAACAAATTAGGCATAGATACAATTTCAACTGGTGCCTGTATTGGGTTTGCCATGGAATGTTATGAAAAAGGTATAATCAACAAGAAGGATACAGGAGGGATGGAGATCAAATGGGGTGACCCTGAGATTTTAATAGAACTTGTTAAACAAATAGGAAACAAGGAAGGATTTGGTTCTATTTTCTCAGAAGGAGCATTGAGAGCCGCCAGAAAAATTGGCAAAAATGCAGAAGAACTTGTTGCTCATGTGAAAGGTTTAGATTTTCCCGCGCATGACCCAAGAGCTTGCTGGGGTATGATCCCGACTTACGCTACAGGAACAAGGGGTGCATGTCATATGAGGGGTGTTGAAGAGGATGTAGAAATGAGCGGTTTTTATATTCCTGAAATAGGGATAACCAAGGAAAAAGCCCAATTCTTTAAAAGAGAAGGAAAGGCATTTCTTGCAATGAAAATGCAGGACTACTGTGCTCTTGTTAATTCACTTGTCCTGTGTGTTTTTATGCCTGATGGGGGAGATTTAAGCTTTACTTCCATATTAAACATCTTTAATTCAATCACAGGTTGGGAATGGGATGTTCAGGAGGCTATGAAGTGTGGAGAAAGAATCTTCACTATGCAGCGTTTAATAAATTTAAGAGATGGCTATAGCAAAAAAGATGATATTCTTCCTCCAAAAATGTATGCCCCGGCTAAAAAAGGATTCAGAGCAGGGAAAGTTCCTCCAGTCGAGGAACTTATAAATGAGTATTACAGACTACGAGAGTGGGATGAGAATGGACATCCATCTAAGAGAAAACTCCAGGAACTTGATCTTGATCTGTGAAATCATCTTATTTTTATTTAGGAGAAAAAGAAAATGAATCTTCCCTACATTCCTCATACAGAGGAAGATAAGAAAAGAATGCTGGAGGAGATAGGGGTAAAATCCATAGAGGAACTCATTACTGTTCCTGAGGAGATTCGTCTTCGTTCAGATCTTAATCTCCCCTCCGGAATATCGGAAATGGAACTTAGAAAAGAACTCAGGAAACTTTCCAGACAGAATACCTCCATGGAAGACTATGTCAGCTTTTTAGGAGGAGGAATATATGATCACTTTATCCCTGCGGTGGTAGAGCATATAGCATCTCGCTCGGAATTTTACACCCCTTATACCCCCTATCAGCCTGAGGTATCCCAGGGAACTTTGCAGGCAATCTTTGAGTATCAGACTCTTATCTGCAATCTCTTCAGGATGGATGTATCAAATGCCTCCATATACGATGGAGCAACTTCCCTGGCAGAGGCAGCCCTTATGGCCTGCAGAATCAGAAAAGGGGACAAATTCCTTGTAGCAAAAACCTTACACCCCGAATATTACAAAGTCCTCTTAACTTACCTTAAACCCTCAGGAATAAAAATTCTTCAAATACCTTATACTGGAGAGGGCATCTCTGATCTTAACTTTTTAAAAGATAAAATGGACGATAAAGTAATAGGTGTCATCATTCAAAATCCAAATTTTTTCGGATATATTGACAAAACAGAAGATATAGAAAAGATAGTTCACAAATACAGATCTTTATACATTGTGAGTTGCGACCCTGTCTCACTTGGCATTTTATCACCTCCTGGGGAGTATAACGCAGATATTGCTGTAGCAGAAGGACAGTCTCTTGGCAATCCTCCTTACCTGGGGGGAGG
>JAGHCI010000136.1:0-3344 GCA_021160545.1 Candidatus Aerophobota bacterium
CCGGTACTCATTATAAACTTTGCACTCTTTGCAGTATTCAAATTTTTCCGGGCATATTTTCTCAGCAAGTTTCCAGCAGGGTTCTGTCTTCTCGTATCTTGCAGAGCATCTTTGTCTTTCTTCTTCGCTACAACCTTTTATTTGCCAGCAAGGAAGAAGAGTTAAAAGACGTTTTATTCCTGTAATATTGAGTCCTTGCTCGTGAATCATCTCTCTTATGCAATTTATCCAGCGAAGGTCATTGTTTGAGAAAAATCTTTTTTTTCCTCTTCTTTTGGGACTTATAAGTCCGTGTTTCTCATATAACCTCAGAGTTCTGGGATGAACCTTTAAAAGCTCTGCTGCTATGCTAATAGGATAGACTGGCTTGTCTTCATCCATTTTTCCATCCTGTTTTTTTATTTTTTGCTTTTTACTTGCTATCTGTAGCTTTATTATATAAGTGGAAATAATTTTTGTCAAGTTTTTTATACAAAAATCTGTCGCTTGCTTGACAGGATTAAAAAGTTATGGTATAGTTAGTTGGGTGATTTGGTGGCTATTTTATACTCCTAAAGGGATTTATATGAAAATTGCCATTACAGGCAAGGGTGGTGCAGGAAAAACCACCCTTGCCACAGGGATAATTAAATATTTTAAATGGAAGGGGAGGGCAGTTTTTGCAATAGATGCTGACCCTGATACAAACCTTGCCCTTACTCTTTCCTTCCCTGAGCCTTCCAGGATAACCCCTCTTATAGAGATGAAAAAATTAATTGAAGAAAGAACAGGAGCAAAGCCAGGTGATGTCTCCTCTTATTTTAAACTGAATCCAAAAGTGGATGATATTCCCGATAAATACTTCGTTGAGCATGAGGGAGTAAAGCTTGCTGTTATGGGGACAGTAAGAGGAGGAGGGATGGGATGCACCTGTCCTGAGAATGCTTTTTTAAGAGCTCTTTTGTCTCATCTTCTTCTGGAAAGAGATGAGGTGCTTGTTATAGATATGGAGGCAGGAATAGAGCATCTTGGCAGAGGAACTGCAAGAGGAGTTGATAGGTTAATTGTGGTGGTTGAGCCAGGGAAAAAGAGTATAGAGACCGCCTTCCGAATCAAAAAGCTCTCCTCTCAAATAGGGATTTCAAACTTATCTGTTGTTGGTAACAAAATAAGAGGTGAGGAGGATAGAAGATATATTTTAACCTATTTGTCCAATTTTAATGTTTTGGGGTTTGTAAGTTTTGACGAAAATATTATTCAGGCAGATATTAATGGTTTTTCTCCCTGGGATAAAAGTGAAAAATTCAGAAGTGAAATAGGGGAGATTGTTAAAAATTTGACAGGAGAAAAGGTATGAACAAGAAAGAGAAAAGAAGCATAGATAAAGCAAGCCAGTTTATGTTAGAGAGGGCAGAGAAAGAGTGCATCTTAACAGCCTGGGACAGATATGAAGCAATGCAGCCTCAATGCGGATTTGGCAGATTAGGAATATGTTGCAGGATATGCAGTATGGGTCCCTGCAGGATTGACCCTTTTTCTGAGGAGGAACAGACTGGAATATGTGGTGCAACGGCTGATACAATTGTAGCGAGGAATCTTGGCAGAATGGTTGCAGGAGGAGCAGCAGCTCATTCTGACCATGGACGTGATATTACTCATGCTCTTTTGCTGGCAGCGGAAGGGAAAACAGATGCTTACACTATAAAGGATGAAGTGAAATTAAAAAAGCTGGCGAAGGAGTACGGGGTAAAAGTTGAGGGAAGGGGTAAGGAGGAAATTGCAAAAGAGCTTGCAGAGAAAATTATGGAGGAATTTGGAAGACAACATGGGTATATAAAGATGCCCTTCAGAGCCCCTAAGAAAAGAGTGAAGGTGTGGGAAGAGCTTGGAATTATGCCAAGGGGGATTGATAGGGAAATAGTTGAGATGATGCACAGAACGCATATTGGGGTTGACACAGATTATAAGAATATTCTGATGCATGGATTCAGAACTGCCCTGTCTGATGGTTGGGGAGGTTCAATGGTTGCAACAGATCTTTCTGATATTCTTTTCCGCTCTCCCACCCCAATTTTGGGGAGGGTAAATCTTGGAACACTGTCAAGGGATGAGGTTAATGTTGTGGTTCACGGGCATGAGCCTACTCTATCAGATGTTGTGGTTTACGCAGCGAGGGATCCTGAGATAGTAAAGCTTGCAAAGGAAAAAGGAGCAAAGGGTATAAATCTTGTCGGTATATGCTGCACTGCCAATGAGATTTTAATGCGCCATGGTATACCTGTTGCAGGGAATTTTCTTCAGCAGGAACTTGCCATTTTAACAGGTGCAGTTGACCTTATGATGGTAGATGTCCAGTGCATAATGCCCGCATTATCAACTGTTGCAAGTTCCTTTCATACAAAGCTTGTTACAACTTCTCCAAAAAATAAAGCACCCGGTGTAACTCATGTTGAGTTCAGGGAGGAGGAGGCTTATGATATAGCAAAGAAGATACTTAAAATGGCTATTGAGAATTTTCCTAACAGGAATGGTGATATTTTAATACCCGAGCACAATCAAGACCTTGTTGCAGGATTTACCGCAGAAAATATTTACAATTTTCTTGGCGGAACCTACAGAGCAACTTACAGACCTCTAAATGATGCCATAATTCAGGGAAGATTAAGAGGTCTTGCAGGAGTTGTTGGATGTAACAATCCTAAAATAACCCATAATTATGCTCATGTTGAGATGGCAAAAGAACTTATTAAAAATGATGTTTTGGTTGTTGTAACAGGATGCTCTGCAATAGCAGACGCAGAGGCAGAGCTTTTGCGACCCGAGGTTGCTTTTAAATATGCGGGCAAGGGGCTGCAGGAGATATGTGAGACGGTAGGTATTCCGCCAGTTCTTCATGTTGGCTCCTGCGTTGACAACAGCAGAATTTTAATTGCCCTCACAAATGTTATTCTTGAAGGAGGGCTGGGGGAGGATATAAGTGATCTTCCAGTTGCAGGTGCTGCACCTGAATGGATGAGTGAGAAAGCTGTGTCTATAGCATTTTACTTTGTGGCAAGTGGTGTATTTACTGTTCTTGGAATGCCTTTTCCTATCCTTGGGAGTAAAAATGTAACGAACTTTCTCTGCAGCGAAGTGGAGAATATTCTTGGTGGTAAATTTGCCTTTGAGTCAGATCCCATAAAGGCGGCTCATCTTATGATAGAGCATATAGATAAAAAAAGAAAGGCTTTGAAATTAAGGCCACTGATACATAAGTGGCCTTAATTTCAAAGCCTTTCTTTTTTTATCTATATGCTCTATCATAAGATGAGCCGCCTTTATGGGATCTGACTCAAAGGCAAATTTACCACCAAGAATATTCTCCA
>JAGHCI010000095.1:0-3968 GCA_021160545.1 Candidatus Aerophobota bacterium
CTTGTAATCATAAACAAGGCAAGAATTAAGAAAAATATGGTGATAAGCCCAAGTTGCATCCTGTACCTGGTAAGATCTATCCTGCCCGCTCTCATTTATTTTCTCCTTTTAATTCTGTTAAATCCTGTTAGTCTGGTTATGTTATTCTGCTTGCAATTTTTTTAATCTGGATTTTTAGCTTTTTATTGACCTTTTACAGCCTTCAAATCACAGCCCTTCAAATTTTTGCTTCAGAAATTTTTGGTCAAGTCTTTCTGAACGTCAGGACTCCTGAGTATGATGGATTTGAATTAGAACTTCGTTAAGGTCAAGTTCAGAAATTTCCTTTCTTTTATATTCACCCACAACACGCCCTCTATCCAGGATAACAAATCTATCAGAAACAGAGTAAACGTTGGCAATGGTGTGAGAGATATATATGCAGGATTTTCCGGCATCTTTTACCTTTTTTATAAAATCAAGAACTTTTCTCACCTCCTTCAAGGATAAAGCTCTTGTGGGCTCATCCAGGATTATAAGATCAGCCTTAAAATACATGGCTCTACCTATAGCTATACCCTGACGCTCTCCTCCTGATAGTGTCCTGACTGGAGAATCAGGTAGAACACCTGCTCCTGTAAACCCCAGAAGTTCTTTCATCATCCTGTCTGTCTCTTTTTTTGCTTTATCCAGGTCAAAAAAGCCAAGACGACCTGCCACCTGCCTTTCTCTTCCAAGGAAAAGATTTCGCCAGATGGTCTGTTTAACCCCCAGAGCCTGCTCCTGAAAGACAGTCTCAATACCAAGCTCATGAGCCTTTCTAACCGAATAATTCCTGAGGTTTATTTTCTTTCCCTTAATATATATCTCCCCCCTTGTAGGAGGATATACTCCACTCAAAATTTTTATTAATGTTGATTTTCCTGCACCATTATCGCCTATCAGACCAACAACTTCATTTTCTCCCACTTCAAAGTCAACTCCACAAAGGGCAACAACTTTACCAAAGGATTTGTGGATATCTTTCATCTGGACAAGACTCATAATTTAGCCTCCCTGCGTCAATATTACGCATATTCACGCATCAATATGTAAATAAAATGTAAAAAAAGCGGACCCGCCAGCACCAGCAAGCTGCCAGCATGGGCCCGCAAGGTTTTTCTCCCTTTTATCCTGCAAGTCCCTTTTCAACAAGTGGAGCAATGAAATCCACATTTGTCTTGTCTATAAGTCCAACTCCTGTATCAATATGAAGCCCTGCGATTTTGTATTTGGCTGTCAGATAAACCTGAAAGATAGGCAAAAAGCCCTGCAGGAAGGGTTGTTGACTGTGAACAAGGTCAACATATCCGCTTTTTATACCCTCAAGTGTTGGAGGAGCAAGGTCAAATCCTGCACCGAAAACCTCATCCGGTCCAAGGCCTGCTGATCTCAAATATGTGGGTAAGGTGGCGGTAAGCTGTCCATGGTCGGTAATGACGAGTTTGCAGTCAGGGTGCTTCTGGAGATAACCAACTATAACTGGAACTCCAGCAGAGGCATCTTTATCCACTTCAGGAGAAATTTCCATGTAATCAACTATTGCCCCCTTCTCTTTGACAGCATCTATTGCTCCTTTTGTCCTTAAACCACGAGTTGGCTCTCTCAAAAGTCCCCACACAAGAGCTCTACCTCCCTTACCAACACCTGCTCTCTCTGCAGCAGCTTTCCCCAGCATGTGACCTGAACCATAAAGGTCCTGACCAACATAACCAAAACCGTTTGACTTGTATTTTTCCTCAAGCTCAGGCAGTGTTACATTCTGACTTGTTACAATAATCCCCACTCTTTCTGCTTCCTCAACAAAAGGTTTAAGTGCACCTACTCCTGGATGACCCATAATGCATATCCCGTCAGGTCGCACTGCAACAGCTTCCTGAAACTGAGATACCATCTTGTGAGGGTTCCAGTCTGACCATATGTATTTTACATCCACCCTGTCCCCCAGTATCTCAGCAGCAGTCCTTGCGCCGTTATAGACTACAGTGGAGAAAGTTCCTCCAGGCGGACCTCCGCAGAAAAAGTATATTACTACGGGTCTTTCCTTTGCCTGTGATACCAAAGGTCCTGCGAATAGCACCACCCCAAAGACAAGAACTAATGCCATCAGTAAAAGACCAGGCTTTTTAAACATTTTACTACCTCCCTTCATTTAATACTTTTCCCTGACATCACATACTCCGGTTTTTGTAAATTCTTGAATTCTAAGAAGCCTTACACTACACAACTTTTACTTTATCTCTTTGCTTCTTTGAGTTTGCTTTTTTGCTTCTTTAATGACTTTGACTTTACTTCTTTGACTTTCTCTGAAGCTATTTTTCCAGGAGTGAAGGAAAACTACCGTGAAGCTTTCATAAGGAGAGAAAGGAGAGAAAATCGGGAAGGAAAGACCGCGGGGAAACTTCAGAGAAGAATGCTCTCAATCACCTCACAGGAAAAGGGTGGAAAAGAAAAAGGGTAAGGGAATATCATAAAAGAGAACACAAAGAGTATGTGATGTCATACCATAAAAATTTGTCTCTTTCTGCCTTCTCCTCTTACCATTTTATATCAAAGAACAAAGAGCTTTTACTCTTAAGACTTTTACCTCTAAGTTTTTACGCTTTACGCTGACTCTCTTATTATAAGTTTTGTATCAAGAATCTTTTTTTGAAAGGTATCTTTTTCTTCTGTTATTTTGTTGTGTAAAAGTTTCATTCCTTCAGAACCCAGTTCATACTTGGGAATGTGAACTGTGGTAAGAGGCAGTTCGGCAGAAAAACCAAAGTCAATATTATCAAATCCAACAACAGCTATATCTTGAGGTATTTTATACTTTTTTTCCTTTAAAGCTTTTATTACCCCAAAGGCTACAAGGTCGCTAAAAGCAAAAATAGCTGTAAAATCAAGTTTTGAGGAGATTACCTTTTTTGCTATTTTGTAACCATCCTCCATTCTTAGAGCTCCTTCTCTTACAAGCTCGGGATCAAATCTTATACCATGTTCTATGAGAGCTTCCCTGTAACCTGTCATTCTCTCTCTGGCACTTGATATGTAAGAGGGACCGCTGATAAAAAATATCCTCCTGTGGCCTTTTTTTATAAGATAATCTGTGGCTTCAAATGCACCTTTTACGTCATCACTTACGATATAGTCTGCCTTCAAGGGCTCAAAGTGCCTTCCTATTAAAACAAAGGGAACTTTTCGTCTTTTAAGCTCTACAAGGTCCTCAAAATTTTTTTGTGTTGGCACTATGAGAAGTCCATCCACTCTCTTCTGAATTAAAGTTTCAAGGGATTCTTTCTCTCTTTCGTATTTTTCATCTGTATTGCAGAGAATGATGCTGTATCCTTTTTTCCTTGCTGTGTCCTCTATTCCTCTAACTACACTGGGAAAGAAGGGGTTACATATATCAGCAATTACAACTCCAACTGTTGTTGTTCTCCGGGACCTCAGGCTCCTTGCAACTATGTTGGGTATGTATCCAATCCTCCTTGCAACATTTTCCACCTTTTTTCTCGTAAGGGGACTGACATTCGGGTCGTTCCTTAAAACCCGGGAAACGGTGCTTTTGGAAAATCCAGAAAGCTTTGCCACGTCATCAAGAGTCACGTGAGATTTTGGCATCGGTGTTATTATCTCTCTTTATACATTTTTTATGAAAGAGAAAATTATTTTTGACATCGATACTAATATTATCCTCATTTCAACTTTTTGTCAAGCAAGACCTGAGAATCACTGTCTCTTCCTTGTTTGACTTTTAAAAGTGTTCTTTTAAAATTTCTTTAAAACAAAAAAGGAAAGGAGTGGCAAGATGATAGTAGATACACACGCACATCTTGGATGGGATGAAGTCTTTGATGAAGAGTTTACAGAAGAGGAGCTTGTTGAAAGCCAGGAAAAAAATAAAATTGGCGCCACTATTGTTCAACCGGCAATAGTAAACTTTATTGAGGGTGCAAGAAAAATTC
>JAGHCI010000177.1:0-4996 GCA_021160545.1 Candidatus Aerophobota bacterium
CTTCAATATCTTCTTCTTTTGTTCCGTGTCTTAAAAGAGCATCCAGTGCACCTTCAAGCAATCTTTTTGTTATAAGTTCATTCTGTCGAGAAACAACCACTCCAAATTTTAACCCTTCTCCTCTGATTTTACCTTTGTATATCTTCACCTTACTCTCCTTTCTCCTCTGAAGTATCTTCTCCTAAATGGACAAGGTTTAATATATGACCTAACTTTTCTCTTTTTGTCTCAAGATAGCGCCTGTTTATTTTATTAGGTTTTATCTCAATAGGCACTCTCTCCACCACCTCAAGACCGTATCCTTTAAGTCCTATTATTTTACGTGGGTTGTTAGTCAAAAGCCTTATTTTGTGAAGTCCGAGATCGGCCAGAATTTGAGCCCCAATTCCATAGTCCCTCAAATCAGGTGGGAAGCCGAGTTTCTCATTTGCCTCCACTGTGTCCATTCCCCTGTCCTGAAGCTCATATGCCTTTAGCTTGTTTAAAAGGCCAATTCCTCTTCCCTCCTGGTTAAGATATAGAAGAACTCCACAATCTTCGCTGGATATTATCTTCAAAGCTACCTCAAGTTGCTGACCACAGTCGCAGCGAAGGGATTTAAACACATCCCCTGTCAGACACTGTGAGTGAACCCTGACAATAACATTTTCTTTTCCTCTCACCTCACCCTTAACAAGTGCAAGATGAACTCTGTTTTCAAGAACAGTTCTGTAGGCTATAAGGGTGAACTCGCCAAAAATGGTGGGCATACTGGTTACAACTTCTCTTCTTACAAGTTTTTCCTTTTTCCATCTGTAACTTATAAGGTCAGCTATGCTACAAATTTTCAATCCATGTTGCCTGGAAAATTCTCTTATTTCAGAAAGGTTTGCCACCTGACCACTTTCATTTATTATCTCGCAAACAACTCCTGCTGGATAAAAACCGGCAATTCTTGCAAGGTCAACGGCTGCCTCAGGTGCCGCTGCTTTAACAAGAACTCCTCCTTCACGGGTAATAAGAGGAAAAACATGTCCGGGCTTTACAAAATCCTCACTTTTTGCCTCAGGATCAATTATAGTTTTAATAGTCTGAGCGCGATCCTGAGCAGATGTACCAGTGGTATTTTTCCTTGCATCCACAGAGACAGCAAAAACGGTCCCTTTAAGAGATGCACCACCTGTAACCATAGGAGGAAGATCAAGCTCTCTTGCTCTTTCTGGAGTAATAGCCACACAAATAAGTCCTCTTGCATATTTCATCATAAAATTGATAATTTCGGGAGTGATGCAGGAGGCAGGAATTATAAGATCTCCTCCTTTTGTCTCGTTTTTCTCATCAATAATAATTACTGCTTTTCCTCTTTTAAGATCTTCCAGAATTTCTTGAATATCAGCCAAATCTTTTTCTTCGCTCATTTTTTATCTTTCAATAGCCTGCTTTCCTTAAAAAATCAAAAGTCACACCTTTCCTTTCAGCCTCAGTATAGGATTTGAGAATCTCATCCATATATTTTGCCAGAATATCAACCTCCAGGTTCAGAAGATCACCTCTTTTGCAGTTTTTTAAAGTGGTGTGAGAAAGAGTATAGGGAATGAGGCAAACCTGAAAAAACTTCTCCTTCTTATCTGCCACTGTTAAGCTAACTCCCTGTAAAGTCACCCTCCCTTGAGGAACGATGTATTTTTCATAACCTGAAGGAACCTTTAAGCTCAAAACCCACTGGGATGACTCCTTTTTAATCTCTTCTACTTTTGCAAGTCCATCAATATCGCCTGTCACAAAATGCCCTCCCATAAAAGAGGTAGGTGTAAGAGCTCTTTCCAGATTGACCTCATCCCCCACTTTTAAAAAACCAAGATTTGTCTTTTTCAGGGTTTGAGTCATAACCTGAACTACAAAGCCTTCTTTTCTTTTTGAGGTAACAGTAAGGCAAACCCCATTGACACATATACTATCGGAAATTTTAAGATTTTCCAGGGTTTTTTCTGCCCTTACCTCAAGCTGAAAAACAGGAGAAAAAACTATCTTTGATACCTTTCCTATCTCCTCTACTATCCCTGTAAACATCACTTTCTCTTAAATTAAAAGTAAAGCTGGCTTTTCCAATCCTTTTTTTACCTCCTGGAGAAACTTTGAACCAAGATATCCATCAACTACACGATGATCACAGGAAAGGGTCATTTCCATTACAGGAGCAACCACAATTTCCTCTTCATTTGCAATAACTTTTTCCTCTATTTTTCCTGTGGCAAGTATGCAGACCTGAGGTGGATTTATAATAGCCATAAAATTCTTAATTCCCATCATTCCAAGATTGGATAAAGTAAAAGTTCCTCCCTCTATATCCTCCAGAGAAAGCTTATCATCAACTGCCTTTTTCACAAGTTCCTCTCTTTTTCCTGCAATTTCAAAGATATCTTTTTTATCAGCGTCTTTTATTACCGGAACAACAAGTCCATTCTCCCTTGCAACAGCAAGACCTAAATTTACGTTTGAAAAAGTTATAATCTTTCCATCTTTATAATGAGAGTTAACTTTTGGAAACTTCTTTAAAGCTCTGGCACAGGCTTTTATTATAAAATCGGTGTAGGTCAGATGAACCTTCTTCTCTTCCTCAAATTCCTCCAAAAGATCCCCCCTTAATTTCACAACCTCTGAAAAGTCCACCTCCACTGTAAGATAAAAGTGAGGAATTTCTCTTTTACTTTCCTCCATCCTTTCTGCCATTATCTTTTCCACCCGGGAAAGAGAAAATTCCTCTCGGGCAGCCACCTTTTCTACTGCAGAAGCAGCTTCCTTTTCCTCAAGTGCTCTTAAAACATCCTCCTTTACTATCCTGCCTCCAGGACCTGTTCCCCTTATCTCCGTAAGATCTATACCCCTTTCACGGGCAAGTTTTCTGGCAAGAGGAGAGGCTTTAACCCTTTCCTCCCTTTTTTCTTCAAAAGCAGTCTCACTCTCTCTTTTTCCCTGGATAACTTCGGCTTTTCCCTCCACGGAAGGTATCTCCTCCTCCATGGAGTCTGTAAGATAGGCAATTATCTCTGTTACAGGAACCTTCTCACCTTCCTTTGCCACTATCTTTCTGAGATAACCTGTCTCAGGTGACTCAACCTCCATATTAGCCTTATCAGTTGCTATTTCTAAGAGAGGCTCTCCCTTTTCCACCTTTTCCCCTTCCTCCTTCAGCCACTTTATTATCTCCCCCTCCTCCATTGTCTCTCCCAGCTTGGGCATTGTTATCTTTTTTATCATATTCTTCCCCCTATCTTTGCTCTCTGTGTCTCTTTGGGTAATTTTAGGATAACATCTCTCATTGTCAAGGGAAGAGTTGATTATTTTTAAAATTAAGGTATATATTAAGCAAAAAAGGAAGAAAAGTGAAGGCAGCAGTGCTTTACGATATTGAAAAGTTAAAAATTGAGAATATTCCTATTCCCAAAATATCAGATAAAGAGATTTTGATAAGAATAAAGGCGTGCACCATTTGCGGAACAGATGTAAGAATTTATCATTACGGACACAAAAACATCTCTTTCCCTCGTATTACAGGACATGAACTTGCCGGAGAAATTGTAGAGGTCGGAAAAAAGGTAAAGGACTATAAAGAAGGTCAAAAGGTAACAGTGGCTCCCCATATTCCCTGCGGTAAATGCTATTATTGCCAGAGAGGAATGCAGAGTATGTGTTTGAACTTTAAGGCCATTGCTTATCACTTTGACGGAGGTTTTGCTGAATTTATGCGGGTTCCAGAAATTGCCATAAAAGGTGGATGTGTGAATTTAATACCGGACAATCTCTCTTTTGAAGAGGCAGCTCTTGCTGAGCCTCTTGCCTGCGCCATCAATGGTCAGGAATTGTCAGGAACAAAGCTTGCAGACACAGTGGCTGTAATAGGAGCAGGTCCCCTTGGATGTATGCACATCCAGCTTGCCAGAGTAAAAGGAGCAAAAAAGGTAATCTTACTGGAAACATCTTTTTCCCGGACGGAGTTTGCCAGAAATTTTGTTATGCCAGATGTCTTAATAAATCCTTCCAGAGAAAACGCTATAGAAAAGATAAGAGAAGAAACAGAAGGACGGGGTGCAGATAAGGTAATTGTAGCCTGCTCAAACGCCAGAGCTCAGGAGGAGTCACTTAAAATGGTAAGTCCAAGGGGTGTAGTGAACTTCTTTGGAGGATTACCAAAGAATAATCCTTACATAAAATTTGACTCTAATCTGCTGCACTACAAAGAGTTCTATGTAGTGGGAACTCACGGTTCAGCACCTCATCATAACCGGCTCGCCTTAGACCTTATCTCTCAGGGCAAAATAAAAGTAAAGGAACTTATAACTCACAAGCTACCCCTTGAAAAAATAATTGAAGGATTAAACCTTGCACAATCAGGGAAAGCTATGAAAGTGGCTATTTTGCCTTGAAATTCTTAAGGTTTTTTAATTATTTCAGGATTTTTCCTGAAAGGTCCCCTTATGTCAACATGTCCCACCAGAGTATTGTGAGGTGTTCCTTCTATTAAAATCTGCACCCTGGAGTATAAAGGAAAATTTTCAAGAAGAGTATTCACAACAGAATATACACTTACAAGCTCAGCAGAAGCTCCTCCGGGATGATTAGAAGTCAAAGAAGAGTTAAAATCAATGTAAATAACATCCCTCCTGGTATAAACAGCTCTTATTTTTGTATTCTCAGGGAGAGTGGGAGACAAAGATTTTGTCTCAGGACCTTTAATTAATTCCTCAAGCACCTTTCTAATCTGATCATTTATGGTAGAGACATTCTCTCCAAAAAATACCCTTCTTTTAACCGGAACAAGTAGCTGCTCCTGGGGGTCAGAGAAATAAAGTATGACCTCCTTGCTAACAGGAGGTGGAGAGGTGGTTTTCCTTGTCCATTCCTTAATCTGGTAAGTTTTTTCCCTGAAAAAAGGAGAGGCAATTACTCCACAAATAAAACTTAGTATAATAAAAGTGCTAAAAAGCAAAACCTTTTTTTCCATAATTATCTCTTGGAA
>JAGHCI010000137.1:0-3354 GCA_021160545.1 Candidatus Aerophobota bacterium
GATTTAAAGAAAGACTCCCCTCTTTTTTGCAACAGGTATGGAAAGAGAATTTCCCGTCAGTCTTGCTGGAAGATGATAAAAAAATACGCAAAAATTGCCGGTATAAAAAAGGAAATATCTCCTCACACCTTAAGACATTCTTTTGCTACCCATCTTCTTTCAGGGGATGCGGATCTTCGGTCTGTTCAGGAGCTTTTAGGACACGTGAACATATCCACCACACAGATATATACCCATATTACCCAGGAAAGGCTTGTAAAAGTTTACAGAAAATATCACCCGAGAGCTTAAAATGGAGGTAATAACCACCCATACAAGCTGTGATTTTGACGGACTTGCCAGCATGATAGCGGCAAAAAAACTTTACCCAAAAGCAAAAGTTTTCTTTTCCTCTTCTCCTTCTCAGGAAGTGAGAGACTTCATGCATCTTTACGGAGAACTTCTTCCTGTAGAGAAAAAGATTGATAAGATAAGTCTTGAAAAAGTTAAAAGGCTTATCCTGGTTGACACAAGATGGGTTGATAGGATAGGGGTGTTTGGTGAGATTATTAAAAGAAAAAATGTGGAAATCCACGTTTATGATCATCATCCCTTTCATCCCGAGGCAATAAAGGGAAGTTTTGAGGTATGCAGGGAGGTGGGAGCTGCAACAAGTATCCTGGTGGATATTATTAAAAAAAGGGGGATTTACCTTTCTCCCTTTGAGGCCACTTTATTTACCCTGGGAATTTACGAGGATACAGGTTCCCTCAGTTTTTCTTCGACAACTTCCTTTGATCTTGAAGCTGTTTCTTATCTTTTAGACAGAAGAGCAAATCTTGAGTTTATTTCCACTTTTTTAAGTCATACCTTGACAGAAAAGCAATTTTTGCTTTTGAAAGAGTTTTTGGAGAAGGCAAAAACTATATACATAAACGGAGTAGAGGTGGTTATAGTAAAAGCCAGAGTGGAAGGTTTCGTAGGGGGTATTTCTGCGCCCTTACAAAAGTTTGTTAGTTTAAAAAATCCTGATGTGGTTTTTGCTATTGTGGGTTCTGGAGAGAAGGTTTATGTAATGGCTCGTTCCCGTCTTCCCTCTGTCAATGTTGATGAAATATTGACTCCTCTGGGAGGAGGAGGACACAGTCTTGCAGCATCGGCTCTCTTAAAAGATGTTGATTTGAGAGAGGTGGAGGAAAAACTTGAGGAAATTCTAAGAAAGAAAATTAGTGCTTATTTTACAGTAGGAAAAATAATTCCCCCTTTTTTTAAAAAAGTTTCTCCTGAAACAAGCTTGAAAAAAGTAAAAGAAATTTTGGATAAAGAAGGATTACAGGTTTTACCTGTGGAAGATAAGGGCAGGATAATTGGAGTGATATCAAAAAGACAGGTTGAGAATGCTATTAAGCACGCTTCTTTCTCCTCTTCAATTAAAGGTTATTATTCAAGGAAAATTGTTTCTATCTCCCCCTCTTTCTCCTTAAAGAAAGTCCAGCAGCTAATGGTGCAGGAGGAGGTTCCATGGGTTCTTGTTTTTGATAAAGATAAATTTCAGGGAATTGTGACAAGTCTTGATGTATTTAATGCATTTTATTTAAATCCTCCTTCAGGAGAAAACCTTTCTTCTCTTTTAAAGAAAAAGGTTCCTGCTAAAGTTATGGATGTGCTTTTTGAAGCAGGAAAACTTGCTCAAAGTCTTAATTTTTCGGTCTTTATAGTGGGAGGATTTGTGAGAGACCTTCTTTTGGGGAAAGAGAATTTTGACATAGACCTTTCGGTGGAAGGTGATGGAATTTTTTTTGCTAAAAAATTAGCAGAAAAACTGAAAGCACATCTTACTCTTCACCCTGAATTTGGAACTGCTACTTTATACCTGGGTGAAGGCTTCAAGCTTGACATAGCAACTTCCCGTCGCGAATTTTATCCTCGCCCGGGGGCACTACCCCGGATTGAGCCTGCCTGTTTAAAGGAAGATCTTTTTAGGAGGGATTTTACAGTTAATGCAATGGCTATCAGCATCAATCCTTACGATTTTGGTAGATTAATTGATTTTTTTGGAGGAAAAGAGGATATTGAAAATGCCAGAGTGAAGGTTCTACACTCCAAAAGTTTTGTAGATGATCCTACGAGGATATTCCGTGCTATAAGGTTTGAACAAAGATACGGATTTAAAATTGACAAAGATACAGAAAATTTAATTAAAGAAGCAGTTGAAAAGAACTTCTTCAGGTATGTAAGTGGTAAAAGGATAAAAGAGGAACTTGTTCAGATATTGGAGGAGGACAGACCTGATAAAAACCTGAAAAGAATAAAACAGCTCGGGATTTTAAAGATTATTCATCCTAAACTGAAATTCACCTCTTGTAAAGAGAGGCTCCTTGATCATTTGGTAGATGCTATTGCGACCTATGAGCTTTTGACGGGAAAGCAGAGCAAAAGGTGGCTTGTAAAGCTTTGTTTGCTTTTTGAGAGAGTTACCAGAGAGGAGGTGGAAGATTTCTGCAAAAAATACAGTTTTACCAGAGAAGAAAAAGAAACTCTTCTTACAAGTTGCAAGGAGTGGCGTAAAATAGTAAAAGCGCTTGCGGTTCCTAAAATAAGGCCAAGTTCAATTTGTTTTCTTCTTGACCCTTTTCCTCCGGAAACCCTTATCTTTACAATGGCAAGGACAAAAAGTAAGATAGTGAAAAAAAGAATAATTTTTTATCTTTCTCACCTGCAAAAAATTAAACTTGAGACGACAGGTGAGGACCTGAAAAAATTGGGCTATCGTCCCTCGCCTGAGTTTTCCCGGATACTGGAGGAGGTAAAAAGAGCAAAACTTGATGGAATTATAGGGACAAAAGAAGAGGAAATTGAATTTATCAGAAAAAACTTTCCACCAGGGAGATACAAATGAGAGCAATTTTTATTCTTTTTGTTGCTGTTATTCTTTTTTTCTCTGTTATTCTTCATGAGGTTGCCCATGGTCTTATGGCTGAAAGACACGGAGACCCTACGGCAAGAATCATGGGGAGGATAACTCTCAATCCCCTTCCTCACATAGATCCTATAGGTACAATTTTGTTGCCGGGAATTATGATTATTATGAGTCTTTTTGGAGCCTCTGTTCCTATATTTGGATGGGCAAAACCTGTGCCTGTAAATCCTCAGAACTTAAACAATCCCAAAAAGGACATGATATGGGTTGCTCTTGCAGGACCCGGGACAAATTTTCTTGTAGCCTTCTTTTTTGCTCTTTTATATCGTCTGCTTGCTGTTCCAGGAAGTCTTGGAGGAGCTGTTCTTTTTTACGGGACAGCCATAAATCTTTTTCTCACTTTTTTTAACCTTATCCCTATTCCTCCTCTTGATGGTTCACGCATTCTCTCAGGA
>JAGHCI010000112.1:0-6662 GCA_021160545.1 Candidatus Aerophobota bacterium
CAAGTCCCCCACCCATAACAGCCCCCACAGATGTGCCCACTTTTCCTCCCCGGCTAAGTTCTGCTGAGAGAGCAAGCCCTACCGGAAAAGTAACAAATATGCAAAATCCTATCGCAAAGAGGAAAAAAGTCAAAAGTCCAAAGCCTAAGAGATGTCCTTTTGCAATCTGAATCATAAAAAGGTAAAAGATAAAAAATAAAAGGCTTAAACCAAGAAAACTTGAAAAAATGATCTTACCTTTAGAAATTTTATCTCCAAGAATTCCACCAAGAAGCTGGGCAAGAAGACCTGAGGCAAGCATTATTCCTGTCAATATCCCTGTCGTATTGATTGAGGAACCTGTGGTTATAAAAAATGAGGGTAAAAACGAAACGATTCCTTGAAATACTGTGCCTCTTATGCCAAGAATTAAAATTAAAAGAAAAATAGGAAATGTTATCGCTTCAGCAATCCCCTTCTCTCCTCTTTTCTCTGGCTCCTTCAAAGTCCATAAGGAGAGAAAAATAGCTATTATCGCTGGAAAAGAAAGAATTATGGAAGACTTCCTCCATTCAAATCTTGAAACAAGAAAGCCAATTAAAACAGGAGAAAAAAACCTGCCAAGCTGTCCTCCTACCCCATGAACTCCAAGTGCATGACCTTTTCTGGTAAACTCTGCTGTTATTAAAGTGGTTCCCTGAGGATGATAAGTTGTCGTGGCAAATCCTATTAAGATGGAAGATAAAAAAAGAAGAGGAAAATTTGTGCTCAGTCCAAGAGATATAGCCCCCAGTGCATAGAAAAGAAAACCTAAGGCTATAAACCCAACCCTTTTTCTGTATCTGTCAGCCCAGTAACCAACCGGAGATTGAAGAACAGCACCTATAACTGTAACTGCAGCAACCAGAAGACTTGCTTCAAAGTAGTTTATCCCCAGATGAGATACAAGAAAGGGGATAAAAAGAGGAATAAAAAGAGAATAGAAGTCATTCACAAAGTGATCAAAAAATAAAACCCCTAAGGTGTTTATCTTCATAGATAGAAAAGTTTAAGAATGGATTTATAAAACCTGAAAATAAATTATAACAGATTTTCTTTTCCTGTAAACATTTAGAGCCTCAGAGCCTCAAAATCTTGACAGGAAAGAAGGTTGATATAATCTTTACAAAGTTAGATAAACTTTGCAAAATTCACAAGGGGGGAAGATATTGTTTATAAGCTTTGAGGGAATAGATAAAAGTGGAAAGACAACTCAGGTAAGACTTCTTGCCACCTTTCTTACTCAAAAAAAATATAAGGTGGAGGTAACAAAGGAACCTGGAGGGACATTTCTTGGGAATAAGATGAAAAAAATAATCCTCAGGGATGAAAATATTGAAAATATTTTTCCTCTGGCAGAATTTTTTCTCTATCTTGTCGACAGAGTCCATCATGTTGAAGAAGTGATAAAACCTGCATTAAAAGAGAACAAAATTGTTATATCCGATCGGTATGCTGATGCCTCTGTTGCCTATCAGGGATACGGAAGAGGGATAGACATAGAATTTGTAAAAAATCTTAACAGAATAGCAACACAGGGAATAGAGCCTGATATAACTTTTCTTCTCGATATTGAACCAGAAAAAGCCCTCCTTAGAGAAAAAAGAGGCGATAGAATAGAAAGGGAAAATTTAGACTTCCACAGAAAAGTAAGAGAGGGTTATCTTAAGATAGCAAAATTAAATCCCGAAAGATTTAAAGTTATAAGAGCAGAGCTTCCTTTACTTGAAATCCATAATATGATAAAAAACGTTGTTTTAAAGGAACTTGCTGAGAGAGGCAAAAAAGGTGAACTTTAAAGATATCCTTGGACAGGAGCCTGCTTTAAATAAACTCCAGAAGGACATAAAAGAGGAAAAATTTCCCGGAGCCTATCTTTTTGCAGGTCCTGATGGTGTGGGCAAAAAAATGGCAGCTATATGTTTTGCCAAAGCCTTAAACTGCAAAAAAAGTAAAATGGGTTGCAATAGCTGCTCCTCCTGTGTTAAGATGGATAAAATGGTCCATCCAAATCTTAGGATAGTAGCTCCTCAGAAAAGCTCCATTAAAATAGACCAGATTCGCGATTTAAAAAAAGAGTCAAGTACTAAAATTTATGAGGGAAAGAAAAAAGTGTGGATTATAGATGAGGCTGAAAAACTCACTCAAGAAGCAGCAAACTCTCTTTTAAAAATTCTGGAAGAACCTCCCCCCTATCTTATAATAATCCTTGTAACCTCCACCCCAAGACTTTTACCCTCAACTGTCATCTCAAGGTGCAGAATCTTGCAGTTTTTACCTCTATCCCGGGAAAATATAGAAAGGATACTAAAAGATAAAAAGATAACAGAGGAAAACCTTATCCCCCTTATAAGCTGTCTTTCTCAGGGAAGTGTAAGTAAAGCCCTGCAAATCTCTCAAAGAGAAGAAATACTGAGAGAAAGAGAGATTATACTTAACCTGCTTAAAGAGAGAAAATCCTTATCCGCAGAAATTTTTAAAATTTCAGAGAGGTGGAGCAGCCAGAAAAATAAAACCATTGACATACTTTTAAACATGCTTCTTCTTTTCCTGAGAGATATAATGATGCTTAAAGTGGGAGAAAATGAAAACGCTATTTTCAACAAAGACAAAAAAGAAGAAATCTCAAAACTGAAAGAAACATACTCTATTTTGCATCTTTGTAGGGCAATAAAAGAGGTGGAAAAAAGCAGAATTTTAATTCAGGAAAATATCTCCTCTCAACTTGTTCTGGAGGTAATGTGGATAAAAATTCTCTATCCTGAATACGCTATTTAAGGGTGAGTTTATTTTTTATTTTTGCAAAACGAACCTCTCCAATTCCAGGAACATCTTTTAACTGGGAAAGATTATCAAATCCTCCTTTTTCTTCTCTGTATCTTACAATTCTTCTTGCAAGCTCCGGTCCTATACCCGGCAAGAACGTTAAATCTTCAACGGATGCCTGATTCAAATTAAGTCTACCCTCAGGGATATAGATTATATCTGATGATAAAGGAGCGGTAAGGTCCAGGCTGGAAAGATCCGCCCAGGGTAAGGTGCCTTTTGCCATCCTGATTAAATCACCGATAGATGAATTTTCAGGAAGTCTGTATAAACCCGGCTTTTTAACAGCACCTGCAATCCTCACCTCCAGAATTCTGGAAGGAGAAGGTGGTACCTCGGGAATTCCCCCTTTAAGCTTTATCCCCAAACCCACAACAAAAGCACAAAGCAAAATAATAAGAACAAGCTGTTCTTCTCTCTTAAAATTCCACATAAATTTTTATTCTACTACAATGTTTATAAGCTTTCCGGGAACATGAATTATTTTCTTTATCTTTTTACCCTGTGTGTACCTTTTTACCTTGTCTCTTTTTAAGACCTCTTTTTCTATATCTTCCTTTTTTTGATTGGAAAAAATGGTGAGTCTATCTCTTAATCTGCCATTTACCTGAACAACCAGGGTTATTTTATCAGACCTTAGAAGCGACCTCTTGAACGTGGGCCACTCACACGAAAAAAGCTCCTTTTTACAACCCATCCTATCTGCAAGTTCCTGAGCAATGTGAGGTGTGAAAGGGTAAAGAAGTAAAATTAAAACCTGGAGAGACTCTTTGAAAACAGAACTTCTCTTATCAGGATAGGCGTAAAGATAATTAACAAATTCCATAAGAGAGGCAAGAGCGGTATTAAACCGAAAACGCTGCTCAATATCCTGGGTCACCTTTTCTATGGTCTTGTTAACCATCACTTTAAGTTCGTTTTCATTATCTTTATCATCCTCTCTTTCCTTATAAATCTCTTCCAGCTTTTCTTTCCACTTCGCACCATTTTCCAGAATAAGTCTCCACACCCTCTTTAAGAATCTATTGACACCTTCAAGTCCTTCCTGCTTCCACTCAAGGTCCACTTCAGGAGGTGCAGCAAAGAGAATAAACCCCCTCAAGGTATCTGCTCCATACTCTTTTATTATCATTTCCGGATCAACCACATTACCTTTGGACTTTGACATCTTAGCTCCATCTTTTATAACCATCCCCTGAGTTAGAAGTCTTGTGAAAGGCTCACCTATATCTAAAAGACCGATATCTCTCAGAGCCTTGGTGAAGAAGCGAGAGTAGAGAAGATGCAAAATCGCATGTTCTATTCCACCTATGTACTGGTCCACAGGCATCCAGTAACTTGCCTCCTCTCTGTCAAAGGGGAGATCATCCTTACCTTTACCTGTATATCTTAAAAAATACCAGGAGGAATCAACAAATGTATCCATGGTATCTGTCTCTCTTCTTGCTCTTCCTCCACATTCAGGACAGGTGCACTCAACAAAAGACTCAACTTTTGCAAGAGGAGATCCTCCCTTTCCTGTAATCTCCACATCAAAAGGAAGCTCAACCGGAAGATCTTTTTCTGGCACAGTGACAACTCCGCATCTTTCACAGTAAATAACAGGGATAGGGGTTCCCCAGTATCTTT
This sequence comes from Candidatus Aerophobota bacterium, assembly GCA_021160545.1. Classification (GTDB taxonomy): domain Bacteria; phylum Aerophobota; class Aerophobia; order Aerophobales; family B3-G15; genus CBFDTW01. Next base: position 4,474 of record JAGHCI010000112.1, read on the forward strand.
GGCGGGAAATACACCAGTCTCTCAGCTTGTAATGAACTTTGGGAATACCAATCTTTTGATAAACCATCCACTGGCTCATTTTCTCTCTTGCCTTTTCACTTGGCATTCCATTAAACTGCCCGGAATTAACCATTATCCCCTCGCCTGTATAAGCCTCCTTCAAAACAACATCGGGATTTTTTTCTCCTGGAGGTAGCACTACCACCCTAATGGGCAGATTATACTTGAGGGCAAACTCAAAATCCCTCGTGTCATGAGCGGGGACAGCCATTATGGCTCCTGTCCCGTATTCCATCAAAACATAGTTTGCTATCCACACAGGAATTTTCTCTCTATTAACAGGATTAACAGCCCATATTCCAGCAAAAACACCCCTTTTTTCCACCTCTCCCTTAATAAGCTGTTCTTTACGCATAAGCTCAATCTCGCTCTTAAGCAAGGGATCTTTCTCTGCCAGTTTCTCTGAGAGAGGGTGAAAAGGAGAAAGAACAAGGTAAGTCGCACCAAAAATAGTATCAGGACGTGTGGTGTAAACAGATATTTTCTCTCCACTTTCAGCAATTTCAAAATCTATCTGCATACCTTTGCTTTTACCTATCCAGTTAACCTGCATCTTCTTCACTGTGGAAGGCCAGTCCATTTTCTCTATCTCTTCCAAAAGCTCATCTGCATACTCTGTAATTTTAAGAAACCACTGATTCAGGTTCTTCTGGATAATGGGTGTCTCACACCTGTAGCATTTCCCCTCTATTACCTGCTCGTTGGCAAGAACTGTGGAGCAGGCAGGACACCAGTTGGCAGGTGCCTTTTTCTGGTAGACAAGTCCTTTTTCATAAAATTTTATAAAAAACCACTGATTCCAGCGGTAATAATTTCTGTCACAGGTTATAACTTCTCTTTCCCAATCATAAGAAAACCCAAGCCTTTTCAATTGCCGTCGCAAATTGTCTATATTAGCATAGGTCCACTTTTTAGGATGCACTCCTTTTTCAATTGCTGCATTTTCCGCAGGAAGACCAAAGGCATCGAACCCGATAGGGTGCAGGACATTGTAACCTTTCATCCTCTTAAAGTGAGCTACAACATCTCCTATGGTATAGTTGCGGACATGTCCTATATGAATGCTACCCGAGGTGTAAGGAAACATCTCCAGGATGTAATACTTTTTCCTGTTATCAACAGAAGAGGAAAAGGTTTTCTCCCTCTCCCAGCGCTCTTGCCATTTCTTTTCTACTTCCTCCGGATTATACTCTGGTAAACCCATCTTATTCTCCAGGTATAAACTTGTCTAATTTTGAAAGTGGAGCCGGCGATAGGATTCGAACCTACACCCTGCTGATTACGAATCAGCCGCTCTGCCATTGAGCTACGCCGGCACCATTCAATTTATATTATCCAACAAAACCTCCCTGTCAAGAAAAAAGATGTATGTTACTATTAATTTGACCCCGGGAAGATTTTTTATAATATTAAGTTCAAAAAGAGGGGGAAGATGTTTTTCTGGAAAAGAAAAAAAGAAGAAAAAAAGCTAACTCCCGAGCAAATTGAAAAAATAGCTACAGAATACACAGACCTTGTCAAGGAAATAACAGGTAAATACCTTCCAAGAAGAATGAGAAGAGCTCTAAACAGAGCTAAGGGATGGCAGGGGCTGAGCTTATCAGAAAGAAAAAAACAAATCCAGAAAATAACAGAAAATGGAGTAAGTAGCTGGTTAGAAGAAACCACACAGGAAACAATAGAACAGGTCTCCTCCTTTATTCAAGAATCTACAACCTTTGAGGAAGAATTGAGAAAAGCATTGAGAGAATTTAAGAAAAAGTGGGGTATAAAGTAAAGTTACTGGCTTTTTTTCTCTTTTACTTTCTTTTCAACCCAGTTCATTACATCTTCTTCCAGAAAAACTCCCTTTTAAGACACTCCAAAATCAGACAGCAACTTGCTTGTATCCTCCTACTAAGATATATTCTTGCCACTCTAATCTTTCCTGCTAAAATTAGTTAACATTATTCACAAAAAGGAAGGTGGTAAATTGAAAGTATCGGTAATTGGTGCAACAGGCTATACAGGAAAAGAGCTTGTAAAAATCCTTCTTTCTCACCCAGAAGTTGAAATAGAAACACTTACCTCTGAAAGCTTTGCCGGAAAAAGGTTTTGCGAAGTTTATCCCTCTGTAAAATGTAATAAAA
>JAGHCI010000051.1:0-7009 GCA_021160545.1 Candidatus Aerophobota bacterium
GTACTCGAACTTGTAGGGCTTCCTCCAGAGGAATATATTGAGAGAAAAGTTGACGATTCTCTTTCTGGTGGCGAGAGAAAAAGAATAGAACTTGCAGCAGTGGTAGCACTGGAACCAAAACTTTTAATTTTAGATGAGCCTGATTCAGGACTTGACATAGTTGTTTATAATGAGCTTTATGAATTACTTGATGCAATAAGGAACCAGACTCGCTCTTCTATTCTTCTCATCACTCATAGAGAAGAAGCAGGAGAAGTAGCAGACGAGGGAACACTTATCTGGAAAGGAAAAGTCAGAGCAAAAGGTTCCTTTAAAGATATAATGGAAAAATATTGCGAATTTGCTGAAAGGAAGGTAAAATGCAAAAAAATATCCTGCCCTACGAAATAATAGAAAGTGTTCGTCTTGTTGGGTTTGACGTTGATAATATGCTGAAAAAAGAGACTCCCAAGTTTTTTTTAAATTACAATAAAATAGCCAAAATAAAAGAAGTGGAAGGTCTTATTTTAGCAGGAAAGGAAACTGAAAATGGAGTGATAGCAGATTTCATTGTCAGACCCGGTAAAAAAATAGATGTCCCTGTGCATCTTTGTTTTGGAGTAACTAAAGAAGAAGGGCTTCAGGAGATAATACCTCGCTTTATCATAGAAGATGGGGCAAAAGTTTTTGCTCTTGCTTGCTGTAGCTTCCCAAAAGCCCGTAACCTCACTCACAAAATGCAAGCAGAAGTTATCCTGGGAAAAAATGCTGTATTCTTATATGAGGAACGTCACTATCATGGAGAAATGGGAGGAGCAAAAGTTTTTCCTAAGTTTCGAGTTCATGTGGGAGAGAGAAGTTTTTTTCAAAGTGTTTTTTCTCTTACAAAAGGAAGCGCTGGTTTTCTCTCTATAGAGGTAGAAGCATATGCTCATGCAGGGGCAAAAGTGGAGATTATCAACAAAGCCTATGGCAGAAAAAAAACTGATAGAATTAGAATAAAGGATGCTGTATTTTTAGAGGGAGAAGGAGCAAGAGGGCTTGTTAAATTGAGAGCTGCTGCATCTCAAGGGGGCGATGTTGTAATGGTGGGGATAACAGAAGCAAATGCTCCAGAAGCAACAGGTCATGTTGATTGCAAAGAAATAATTAAAGGCGAGGGTTCAACAGCGCGAGCAATACCCATAGTAAGAGTAGTAGATGAAAATGCCAGAATAACCCATGAGGCCTCAGTAGGAAAAGTTAACCAGAAACAGCTTGATACATTGATGTCAAGAGGTCTTAGGGAAGAAGAAGCTGTGGATATGATTGTCCAGGGGATGTTATAATGAAGAAAACAAAAAAGTGGGTTGTGGAAAATAATTATAGAAAATTAATAATGGATATATTAAGCAAAAACGGAAAGACAGAGGAAGAAATCAGAGAAGAATTTAAAATAACTCTTTTCCCTCGTGTAAGCTCATATAAACCCGAGACAATACTCAGGATATCTTCTCAAACTTTAAAAAATCACCTGCGGCTTCTTGAAAGGGAGGGATTGATAAAAAAGGGGGAAGATGAAAGATACTACATAGCAGAGATTGGTTAGTTTCAGAGAAAAAGCTTTACCTCAACCTCATCTCCTTTTTCCAGAAGGTCTACATTAGCTGGAATCTCTATATAACCTTCAGCCTCAGACATACTGGTTATTGCCCCTGACTCCTTAAAAACAGGAACAACCTTTCCGTTAACTATCTTTACCGGCAAAAACTGATGCCTTCCTAAGGTGGAAGTTACTCTTCTTGAGATGGGAAGTTTTAAAGCAACTTCCCTTTTTTTGGGAAAATGTGCGAGTTTTCTTAAAAGAGGAACTAATAAGCCATAACCGTTTGTAAGGCAGGAGGTGGGATAACCTGGCATGCAGAGGATTATTTTCTCACCCACAGAAGATGCCAGAGTGGGTTTTCCAGGCTTAACGGCAATCCCGTGAAAAAGAATTTTTCCTCCTATTCTGGAAAGGGCTTCAAGCATAAGGTCTTTTTCACCTACCGAACTTCCTCCCGTAATAATTACAAGGTCATAAGATAGAGCCTCTTTTATTCTCTGAGTTATATTTTCAACCTCATCCTCCATTTTTGGTAAAATGATTCCTCTACATCCATTCTCTTCCACAAGAGCAAAGAGAGTATAGGAATTAACATCGTATATTTTCCCCTCTGTTAAAGTCTCTCCAGGCGAAATAATCTCATTTCCAGATGAGATTATGGCAACTTCTGGCTTTGCAAAGACCTCTACCTGAGTTATCCCCAGAGAAGCAAGAACACCAACTTTTGCTGGAGTTAAAAACTCCTCCCTGGAGATTACTTTTTGTCCTTTTTGTATATCTGTCCCGGCTGATGATACATTTTCTCCTGGATGAACAGGTTTATAAACTTTAATAACTTCTCCTTCTTTTTCTGTATCCTCAACCATAACAACAGCATCTGCTCCCGAGGGAAGGGGAGAACCTGTAGCTATTTGAATACACTCTCCTTTTTTCAAAACTTTTCTACTAAAATTTCCCGGCAGGACAGAATCAACGAGTTTTAACTTAACAGGGTTCAGTGTTTTTGCAGAAAAGGTATCTTCTGCTTTAACTGCATATCCGTCCATTGCTGCCCTTACAAAGGGCGGGACATTTAAAGGTGCAATTATGTCCTCTGCTATGACCCTTCCTCCTGCTTTTACAATAGGAACCCTTTCAGTCCTTTTGATGGGCTGAACAAGAGAGAAAAGAACTTCTCTGCATTCTTCAAGAGAAATTAAGGACTTTAAAGGTTTCATTTTCCTCTTATCTCCACTATAGCTCCAGTTGGACAGACAATAGAACACACACCACATACCTGACAATTTAAAGGATCAATATGGGCAAGATTATTTTCTAACGAACAGGCCTGATAGGGACAGGATTTAACACACCGACCACAAGCTATACAGGATTTTGCGCAAACCTCGCGAGCTTTTTTACCCTTATCAAGAGATGAACACTTAACCCGATAATTAATATCATTAAAGCTTTCCAGAGTTATTATATTGCGAGGGCAAACTTCTACACATTTTCCACAACCTGTGCATCTTAAAATGTCTATATGAGGAAGTCCGTTAACCATTCTGATAGCGTCAAAAGGACAGACATTCTTGCAATCGCCAAAACCAAGACATCCGTAAGAGCAGGCACTTTCTGCTCCCATAACAAGATTTGCAGCTCTGCACGTTGTAACACCCTGGTACACGGCTTTCTTTGCTCTCTCAGAGGAATCTGCTCCACATCTGACAAAGGCTACCTTCTTTTCAATTTCTCCTTCTGACTTAATCCCGAGTATCTGACATATAGCTTCAGCAGTATTTTTTCCTCCAACTACACAGGAGAAAGGATTTACACCTTCCCTTACAATTGCCTCTGCCAGAGCGTGACAGGAGGCAAACCCACATGCCCCACAATTTGCGCCAGGAAGCACCTCAACAACTTTCTCTATCCGAGGGTCCTCTTCAACCTTGAGCCTTTTGTGGGCAACAGAAAGCATTATAGCAAAAAAAGCTGATAAAACCCCCATGCTCACTATTGAGAGAAAGACAAGGCTCATTTTTTCCTCCTTCTAAGCAGTACCAATCAATCCTGTAAATCCCATAAAAACAAGAGCAAGTAGCCCTGCTGTAATTAAGGTCATAGGGGCACCTCGCAAAGATTTCGGGACATTGGCAAATTCAAGTTCTTCTCTAATTGTTGCCATCAAAAACATGACAAATGTAAACCCCATCCCTGCTCCAAATCCAAATACTATACTATCAATAAAAGAATAATTTCTCAGAGGAATAAAAAGAGCAAGAAAAAGTATAGAACAATTTGTTGTTATTAAAGGAAGGTAAATTCCAAGTGCTCTGTAAAGGGCAGGATTTGTCTTTTTAACAAACATTTCTATTAATTGAACAAGGGAGGCAATAACTAAAATATCAGAAACATACTCTAAAAAAGGAAGGTTTAAGCCACGTATTATAAAAGTGTTAATAATCCAGACAACAGCTGCAGTTAGAGTCATAACGAAGGTAGTGGCAAATCCCATTGCTACCGCAGATTCAACTTTTCCTGTAACTCCAAGAAAGGGACATATTCCCAGAAAATACCTAAGCACAAAATTGTTTACAAGAACTGCACCAAGAAATACCAGAATTAATCTTGACATTTTAAAACTCCTTTAGAGGGGTTTTTGCATTGCCGCTTTTACAAAATCTCTAAAAAGAGGATGAGGATTTTGGGGTCTTGATTTAAACTCTGGATGAAACTGAGTAGCTACAAACCAGGGATGATCCGGTATTTCGATTATTTCCACAAGATCTTTCTCAGGATAGATACCCGCTATCCTCAAACCTGCTTTTTCCAGAATTTGTCTGTAGTTATTGTTAAATTCGTATCTGTGTCTGTGTCTTTCATATATAAGGGGTTTTCCGTAGGCTTTTCTACTGAGAGTTCCCTCCTTTAATCTACACTCATATTCACCAAGCCTCATTGTTCCCCCTTTCTTTTTAACTTTTTTCTGTTCAGGAAGAAGATCAATTACAGGATGAGGTGTATCTGGATCAAACTCTGTAGAATTTGCACCTTCAAGGTTGGCAACATTTCGAGCAAATTCAATTGTTGAACAATGCATGCCAAGGCATATTCCTAAAAAAGGAATACCATTTTCTCTGGCAAACCTGATAGCTCTTATTTTTCCTTCTATCCCTCTTAAACCAAACCCCCCTGGAACAAGTATCCCCTGAAATGAAGACAACATTTTTTCCGTTTCTTTATTTATCTCCTCTGCTTCTATCCATTCAAGCAAAACTTTTCCATCATTGGCAGCTCCTGCGTGCGTGAAAGCTTCGATTATACTCTTGTATGCATCTTTCATCTTTATATACTTTCCAACTATGGCTATTTTTACCTTCTTTTTAGCTTTATTTACTTTAAGTACCCACTTTGTCCATTCTTTTAAGTCCTCTTTTTTGCTTTTTAAACCCAATTTTTTCATAATTTTATTGGTCAGCCCTTCCTTTTCAAACCTTAGAGGGATTTCATATATATTATCAACATCAATAGCTTGAATAACGTTCTCCTCTTCTACATTACAAAAAAGGGAAATTTTCTTCCTTGCCTCCATAGTTAAAGGAATCTGTGTTCGGCAAAGAATAAAATCAGGTTGAATACCTATCTCCCTGAGCCTTCCTACACTGTGTTGAGTTGGCTTTGTTTTGAGCTCACCTGCGGTGGGAATATAGGGAAGAAGAGTAAGATGAATAAAGAGGGTGTTTTCTTTTCCTTTCTTCAGTCCAAATTGTCTTATAGCCTCCAGAAAAGGCAAAGATTCAATATCTCCAACAGTTCCTCCTACCTCAACTATAACCACTTCTGCTCTATCTTTTTCTGCAACCTTTACTATTCTACTCTGGATTTCATCAGTTATGTGAGGAATTACCTGGATAGTCCTTCCCAAATAATCTCCCCTTCTTTCTTTTTCTATCACCGCACTATAAATCTGTCCGGCTGTAACATTGTTATAAGAAGAAAAATCAATTCCCACAAATCTTTCATAATGCCCCAGGTCAAGGTCAGTTTCAGCACCATCTTTTGTCACAAAAACCTCTCCATGCTGGTAAGGATTCATAGTACCAGGGTCAACATTTATATAAGGGTCAAATTTCAACATGCTCACCTCAAATCCCCTACTTTTAAGAAGAGTTCCAATAGAAGCTGCAGCCACACCCTTTCCAAGCGAAGATAAAACTCCCCCTGTTACAAAAATGTATTTTGTCATTTTAAATTCTCTTTTAACTCTTTCTCCATCTGATTAATTTCTCTTACTAAAGCCTCAAGGATTCTGTCTTTTTTTACTTTATTTAAAAGCCTCCCTTTTTTAAACAAAACTCCGCCCTGTTTTGTACATGCTATACCAATGTCAGCTTCCATAGCCTCGCCCGGGCCATTCACCTCGCACCCCATAACAGCTATTTTAATTGGGAAGTGAATATTTTCTACGACTTTGAGGAGCTCCTGTGCGATAACTTCCACATCTCCTCTGCATCTTCCACAAGTGGGACAGGTTATAATAACAGGACCAGAATCTATGATATTTAGATGTTTTAGTATCTTATAGGCTATTCTCACCTCTTCTACAGAAGTGCTGGTAAGAGAAACTCTAATAGTATCTCCAATCCCCTCGCTGAGAAGTGCACCAATTCCTATAGCCGATTTGATAATTCCTTCAGGAGGAGGCCCTGTAGCGGTAATTCCCAGGTGAATAGGATAAGGAATTTTTTCAGCAATAATTTTATTGGATAAAATAGTAACAGGAATCTCGGAAGATTTAAGAGAAACAACTATGTCTTCAAAACCCTCATCTTCAAGCATTCTTATACAATTTAAAGCAGTGTCAACCATTCCTTCTGCTATAACGCGAATTCTTTCCTCTTTTTTACCCTTAAAGTTGGATATTTTTTTAATCAGCTCCTTAGGAAGAGAACCAGAATTAACTCCTACACGAAGAGGTATTCTGTTTTCCTTTGCTTTTTTCGCTATCAGTGCTATTTCTTTAAAACTTAAATTTCCAGGATTAATTCTGACCTTGTCTATTCCTCTATCTATGGCTTCAAGAGCTAACCTATAATTAAAGTGAACATCAGCAACAAGGGGAAGATTAACTTTTTCTCGAATAAAAGGTATGTTTCTTGCTGCTTTGATATTAGGGACAGCTATCCTGACAAGTTTTGCTCCCTCTTTTTGAAGAGCTTTTATCTCATCAATTATATTCTCTACATCAAGAGGGTCTGTTTTTGCCATTCCCTGCACCACTGGTAGAGAACTTCCACCTATCTCCACCTCCCCAACCTTAACTACCTTACTTTTCCTTCTCATAGGTCTATTTCAAGGAACTTAATATTTTTCAAAAAAATTCTCCCTTTTCCCTTTTTGTTGCCACATTTGTTTATTATTAATAAACAAGTAAATCTATAATTTTCCTCAAGGTAGGTCTTATAC
>JAGHCI010000190.1:0-4542 GCA_021160545.1 Candidatus Aerophobota bacterium
AAATTATATTCTATTTGCTATTGTAAGTCAATTTTGCAGGCTTATTTGATTTTTTATCCTGATTTATGGTTCTTTGACATAAAATTGTATTTATTGTACTATATGTGAAATGGAGGGAACAATCAGAATATAGCAACGGTGGATTTTACTGGTGGCAAAGAATATTCTTCCGGTTCTTATATTAATTGTGATTTCTCTTGTTTTTGTAACAGGTTTTGAAATTTTTCCCCTTAATTTCTCTCAGAAACTTTCCCTTGGTATTTTTACAGTCACTGTGATTACTACTCTTGCCTTCTGGAGGTTTCACCTTCCCATAGCTTTTCTTGGGGTGGGAGCTTTTCTTTTAACAAGAACTCTTGATGTCTCTCACTTTATAAGGTTTGCTTCCCTTGATCTTATTCTTTTCCTTATAGGAATGATGGTTTTGATAGGTCTTCTAAGAGAAGTTGACTTTTTTCCCTGGCTTCTTGAGAAAATTTTACTCATAAGAAATCTCAACGCTTTTAAAATTTTTTTGCTTATCACAGGACTTTCCCTTCTTCTTACCTCCTTCGTTGGGCAGGTTGCCTCGATTATATTTGTAACCTCTCTTGTGCTTGAAATATGCGATTTCTTTTTTATAAATCCTGTTCCCTTTATAATAATAACTCTAATGATAACCAATATAGCAAGTGCTGGGACTATGCTTGGAAGTCCTGCTGGAATCTTGCTGAGTACACAGGTTGGCTTTCATTTTGGGGATTTTCTCATCTGGTCTTTCCTGCCAATGCTTCTTTGTCTTCTGGTAGGGTGTTTGTTTTTGTGGTTTTGGTACAGAAAGGATATAAAAGCAATAGACTCTAAGATAGAAAGTGCAGCAATAGGAGATAAAACCTTTCGACAACTGATAACTGTCCCTGCTACAAGGGAGATAAAAGAAGAAATTATTCTTTTAGTTACTGTCCTTTTGCTTTTATCTGCTCATCTTCATATAGAAAAGATCCTTTCTCTCCCACCCAATACTCTTTTAGTTGCAATTCCTCTGGTCGGAGCCGGGATTGCCATGGCCTGGAAAAAAGAGGAAGCAAGGATGTACATAGAGGAACATGTTGACTGGTGGACAATAGTTTTTTTTGTTCTTTTCTTTGCCAAGGCAGGCACCTTTAAATATGTGAGAATTACTGAGTTGATATCTTCCTTTCTGGAAAGCCAGGCCAGGGTTCATCCATTATTACTTATAAGTGAGGTCACCTGGGTTTCTTCCATTGCCTCATCAATAATGGACAATGTAGTCCTTGTTTCCATATTAATTCCTGCTATTAAGGGTCTTCAAGTTAAAGAGGTAGCCTTTCCTGTCGTTCAGATTCTCTGGTGGGGTCTTTTCCTGGGAAGTTGTTTTGGAAGTAACATGACCATGATAGGAAGTCCTGCTAATATAGTGGCTTTAGGAATACTCGAAAAACGCAGAGGGATAAAGATAGGTTTTTTACAGTGGTTCAAGGTTGGAGCTTTGTTGACTCTTCTTACAACAGGGCTTTTGTGTGTGGGAATTGTTCTTGTTGCAAATTTTTTCCTTTTTAGATAGGGGTATTTTTTAATCTTGACTGAAAGGTTATGTTTTATAAGATGAGCTAATTATAATTTTAGCAGGAGAAAAATTTACAAGATGAATGATGGGATTACAAGATGATGGAAAAAAGATATAATCCAAAAATTGCAGAAGAGAAATGGCAAACTTTCTGGGAGAAGAAAGGTTACTTTTCTCCTCGTCCTGGTAAGAAAGGAAAATTTTTCTCCATGGTAATGCCCCCTCCAAACATTACAGGTATCCTGCATATGGGTCATGCCTTTAACATGACTTTGCAGGATATTATAGTAAGGTTTAAGAGAATGCAGGGTTATGAAACTCTCTGGGTTCCGGGGATTGATCATGCGGGGATAGCTACTCAAAATGTTGTGGAAAGAGAACTTCAGAAGGAGGGACTTACCCGGCAGAAGTTAGGTAGGAAGGAGTTTGTAAGGCGTGTTTGGGAGTGGAAAGAAAAATATGGGGAGCGAATTTTTCATCAGATGAGAAGACTGGGTGTCTCCTGTAGCTGGGAGGATAAAGCTTTTACAATGGATGAGGCTCATTCAAAGGCAGTGAGAGAGGTTTTTGTGAGGCTTTATGAGGAGGGATATATTTATAGAGGTAATTACATAATTAACTGGTGTCCTCGTTGTCAAACTGCCCTCTCTGACATTGAGGTTGAATATGAGGAGGTTGAAGGGAAACTTTATTATATAAGATATCCTTTTGCTGATGATGATAAAAATTACGTGGTGGTTGCTACCACACGCCCTGAAACCATGCTTGGTGATGTAGCTGTGGCGGTGAATCCCGATGATGAAAGATATAAAAAGTTTAAGGGGAGAAAACTTGTTCTTCCTCTTGTGAAAAGGATTTTGCCTCTTATTTTTGATAATTACGTTGACCCTGACTTTGGAACAGGGGCTCTTAAAGTAACTCCTGCCCATGATGGAGAGGATTTTCAAATTGGGAAAAGGCACAATCTTCCCTTAGTTAATATTTTCAATAAAGATGCAACTATAAATGAGAAAGGTGGTATTTATAAAGGGCTTGACCGATATGAGTGTAGAAAAGTCATAGTGGAAGACCTCAGGAAAAGTGGATATCTTGAAAAGATTGAGGACTATGTGTACAGGCTTGGTAAATGTTATCGTTGTGGAACGGTGGTGGAGCCTTATCTTTCTACCCAATGGTTTGTGAGAATGAAGGAGCTTGCAGAAGATGCTATTAGAGTGGTTAAAGAAGGTAAGATAGAGTTTTATCCTGATTACTGGAAGAGAAGTTATTTTGATTGGCTTGAAAAAATTCATGATTGGTGCATCTCAAGGCAGATATGGTGGGGGCATCGCCTTCCTGTGTGGTATTGTCAGGATTGTGGGGAAACAGTAGTGGCTCGCACTGATCCGGCAGTTTGCAGGTGTGGTTCTTCTAACCTCAAGCAAGAAGAAGATGTGCTTGATACCTGGTTTTCCTCAAGTTTATGGCCTTTTTCTACTCTTGGTTGGCCTGATGTAGGAGAAAAATTTAAAAAATTTTATCCCACCTCTCTTCTCTGCAGTGGATGGGATATTTTGTTTTTCTGGGTGGCAAGAATGGTGATGATGGGAGTAAAGTTTACAGGTGATGTTCCCTTTAGAAAAGTCCATATTCATCCTCTTATTGGCGATGAGAAGGGAGAAAAAATGTCAAAATCAAAGGGAAATGTGATAGATCCTCTTGATATGATGGAAAAATATGGAACAGATGCTTTCAGATTCTCCCTTGTAGCACTGAAGACTGATGCTCCTTATCTTAAGTTTTCCGAGGAGAGAGTGAAAGGATATAGAAACTTTGCCAATAAGGTCTGGAATGCTTCAAGATTTGTCTTAATGAATCTGGAGGATTTTTCACCTTCCGAGCAGGACATATCCTCTTTTGATCTTTGTCTTTTCGATCGGTGGATTCTCTCCCGTTATGCAAAAGTGGTGAAAGAAGTTACAAAGAATCTTGATAATTTCCGTTTTCCTCAGGCTGCCCAGGAGATTTATCAGTTTATATGGGGAGATTTCTGTGACTGGTACCTTGAGCTTGTTAAACCGAGGTTGAAAGGCGAGCTTTCTCAGCGAAAGTTATCTCAATCTATCCTTTACAAGGTTTTGAAGGGAAGCCTTAAGCTTTTACATCCCTTTATGCCTTTTATAACAGAGGAGATTTTTCAGCTTCTTCCAGGCAAGGAAAAAGAAAGTATAATGATATCAGACTGGCCTGAAGAAAGATTAATTGAGGATAGAGAAACTGAGAGGAAAATGGCTCTTTTTATGGAAGTTGTAACTCAGATAAGGACTGTGAGAGCGGAGATGGGAATTCCTCCCCAGAAAGAAATTAGGGTTCTCTTACGGCCAAAAAAGAATGAAAGCGCAGGTATTTTGAGAGAAAATATCTCTTATATAAAAACTCTTGTTAAAGGTGAGCAAATAATTGTAGACTCTGTTGCAAAAAAACCGGGAGTTTGTGCTTCAGCTATAGCAGGGGATGTAGATATTTTTGTTCCCCTTGAAGGGGTACTTGATGTTAAAAAGGAAAAGGAAAGAATTGGAAAACTCATAGCAGATACAGAAAAAGAACTTGTAAGATGTAAGGCAAGGCTTTCTTCAGAGGATTTTTTGAAAAAAGCACCTCCGGAGGTTGTAGCAAAGGAAAAAGAAAAAAATATGCAGCTTGCTGAAAAGATTGAGAAGTTAAAAAAGAGAATGGAGGATTTATCTGAGATATGAAAAAAATAATAGCAGTTTGTGGAAGTGACGGTAATGATCCCAATCTTTCCTCTTTTGCTCTTGAAACTGCCGAAAAGGTAGGTTATTTAATTGCGAAGAAAGGGGGTGTGCTGATTTGTGGAGGGGGAGGCGGGATAATGGAAGCTGCCTGTAGAGGAGCAAGGAAGGCAGGTGGTCTTAACATAGGAATTTTACCTGAGGAGAAAGATTACGCCAATCCTTTTGTTGATATTGCTCTTC
>JAGHCI010000168.1:0-3007 GCA_021160545.1 Candidatus Aerophobota bacterium
ACTCTGCGAGCATCCTCTGTGTCAGATAAGTTGCAGCATCTCCCCCCTTCCTCCCATAACCTCATATTTATACCAATCACCTCATATCCACGGCTTTTTAAAAGGTGGGCAGCTGTTGAGCTATCTACTCCTCCACTCATAGCAACAAGGACCCTTTTCTTATTCAAAGAGCATCACCTCAAAATTTGAAAGCTTAAGTTAAAAAATAATCTCAATAGCTCTATAAGGGCAGGCTTGGACACAAATCCCGCAAGCTATGCATTTTTCATCATTAAAAGAAACAACCCTTTCTTTTTCTTCCACATTAAAAGCCCCCGCAGGGCATAAAGGAACACAGACTGTGCAATGGTTGCATTTTTCAGGATTCCACTTGATTTCCTGTATCAGGGGTTTGACCTCAACCCCTATTTTTTTAAGGTAACCTATACCTTTTTCTATAGCCTCTTTTTTTCCGCTCACCTCAAGATCCAATCTTCCTTCCTCGTAAGGTGTAATCTTTGCTTTTATGATGTTGACCACAAGATCATAATCTTTAACAAGCCTGTAGGTTATAGGTTCTCTTACAAGATGTCGGGGAAATTTTAAAGCTAATTTCTTTTTTAAAACACTCATTTAATCCTCCATGAGAAAATCCTCATCTCTTTTGATCTGCCGCTTTTTCTCCCACTCACAAAGGTCTTTAAGAGTTGTTGTTCTTAAGACCTCTTTTATTTTTGCGTCCAGCTTTTTCCAGAAAAGATGTGCAACGCAATTTTTTGTTTTTTTGCAACTTTCTGGATTTTCCACACAAAAAACCGGTGTTATAGTATCCTCCAGGGCTGAGAGAATTTCGATTATTTTTATATTTTCAGGTCTTCTGGCAAGAATAAATCCTCCTCCAGCACCTTTTATACTTCGGACAAGTCTTGCTTTATTTAAACGGTTTAAAATTTGCTCCATATAGGAAAAAGATACGTTCTGTGATTGAGAAATACTCTTTACGGAAAGGGGGAAAGATCCGTAATTTTTAGCAAGCTCTACCATAGCTCTTAGTCCATATCTTCCTTTTGTGGAGACTTTCATTTTATTTTCACAAGGCTTTCAATTGTTTAAAGATTAGGAAAATAAAGAGGATTTGTCAAGCATTTTTTAAAGTTTTGCATTTTAAAGAGGGAAGACGATTAATGGATGCTGCTATTTCCTGAGGTCGGGGAAGAGCGTATTCCCCAGATTTTATCCTGAAAAGAGTATCAATTTCTCCTTTTTTAATTTTTTCTTCAACGATATCAAGGGATTTTCTTAAAGAAATATTTTCGTTAAAAATATTTTTTGCCATGTAGTAAATTATATCTCCTATACTTTTTACCTGAGCCTCTTCTACTATTTGTTCTACACAGCTTAGATCAATAACTTCTTTTCCAAAGATAAGTTTTTCCTTTCCTCTCGTTTTGATATTTACTTTCCCTGCTTTATATGGATTAAAGCTTTCCTTAAGGGGAAATCTTTCCTTTACTTTGCCGAAACTTTCTCCTCCTTCAAATCGGCGGGAAGTTCTGTGTTTTTTTGCGATAGTTCTTGCTTTCTCTGAGACATCAAATACTCTGTAACTATCAAGCATAATTACCGTATCTGCTACATCAAAGTAGTCCCCTGAGCCTCCCATAACAAGGATAGTCGAAACTTTGAGATCTCTGTAGAGAAGCTTTATCTTATCAATCAAGGGAGTGATTGGCTCTTTTTCTTTTACTACAAGCTCCTGCATCCTCTCGTCTCTAATCATAAAATTTGTTGCTGAGGTATCTTCATCTATAAGCAGAAGACTCGTCCCTGCTTCCAGAGCCTCAATGATATTTGCTGCTTGTGAGGTGCTACCTGATGCATTTTTTGTGGAAAAGGAGGTTGTATCTTCTCCAAATGGAAGATGATTAATAAAAGGGGATATGTCCACATTACTTATAAACCTGCCATCCTCTGCTCTTATTTTAACAGCATCTTCTACTGTAACCACCCACTCTCTTCCGTCTCCGGGAATATGATTGTAACACCCTGCTGCAAGGGCATTTAGCAAGGTTGACTTTCCATGATACCCTCCTCCCACAATGAGGGTTATTCCTTGCGGGATTCCCATACCCTTTATTGTACCAGAATTTGGAAGGTTAAAGGTTACCTCAAGTGAAGGTGGAGAGGTAAAGGGGATTACTCTCTCACTTAAAAGGGGTCTTTCATCCACTCCACTTGCGCGGGGAAGATGAGAGTTGTTTCCGACAAAAGCCACAAGTCCTCTTTCTTTAAGGTGATCTCTTATATATTGTGCGTCCTCTACTGTATAGATGTGTCTTTCAAGCTCCTTGCAAGAGATTTTTTCATGAAAGAGAGAATTTTTAACGATTAAAGGAACTTCTTTAAAAAACATTTCCTCTGCTTCTTTTCTCAGAATTTTTCTTCCTCTTGCTGGAAGACCTACAAAAAATCTTACCTCTACAAACTCTTCATTTACCTTCATACAGGTTCTCTCAAGGACTTTTTGACTGCAGGGGAGGATGGTTATTTTTCCACTTTTCCCGCTTCCTCTTTTCCCTTTTGCAACCTGATGAATATTTTTTGCAAAGCAGCGGGTAAGGTAATCTTCCAGGGCTATTTTTCTTATTCTGTTTTTAAAAAGGCGAGGGGGTATTTTTGCATTCCTTTGCTTCACTCTAACTCTTACTCTGCTTGGTGGGGCATAAGGGTCCTGTTGAACATGGTCTATATAAAGGCAAAATTCGGGGAATTCATATGCTCCCTCAATTTGTTTGTATGCTCTGTATCCTTTTCCTTCTATCTTTTTTAAGATGAGGAATAAACTTTTTGCCCATCTCATTCTGTTAGTATTCGATTCCTCCCCTTGCCTTTATTTTGCTGTTATAGGGATGTTTTATTTTTTTTACCTCTGTTACAAGATCCGCCATACAAATTATACTTTGAAGTGCTTTGCGTCCTGTTAAAATGAGCTCAAGAGAGGATGGTTTTTCTTTTAAAAAATCTAAAA